>CAZQLF010000192.1:0-6270 GCA_964594035.1 uncultured Rhodospirillaceae bacterium
GGCTTCCCTCTTCGCCGGGGTCGGCAAACGGGAATGCGAACCCCTGCCACGCTTTGGGGGGGGTGCGGGCGGGCATGCTTCAGGGGATAGCCGAGGGGCTCGATCCGGGGCCGGCGGTGACCGGCAATGGCTATGCGCAGGCCGCGACCGAACTACCCAATGACTGGGCGGCGGCGCTCCGGATGCTGAAGGAATCAGTGCTGCTGAAGGATTATTTCGGCGAGCGGTTCCTCGCCATCTACCACGCCATCAAGGCGGCCGAATGCCGGCGTTTCATGAGCCAGGTGAGCGATCTCGACTACGCCTGGTACCTGACGCGTGCTTGAAGCTTTTCCGTCGCCCCCCACCCCGGCCCTCTCCCCCCAAGGCGATCAGACGCCCCGGGGGCGAGGGAGAAGAGCTGAAAACTCGCAGGAATCCTTGTCCTTGGGCGTGTATAGGTGCATATGGAGGTCAGCGAGTGACGACGACGAGGAGCTGGCTATGGCCACGACCTTGATATTACAGGGTTTTTCCTTGGTTCGGCACGAGTTGGCGTCGATCCGGCGGCGCTGACGGCAGTTATCGGGGCGGAGCCTTCCAGGCTCCTGAAAGCCATCAAACGCAGCCATGCATGAAGAAACCGACGACGCGCTGATGGCGCGCGCCGGCCGCGGCGACAAGGCGGCATTTGCCGTCCTGGTCCGGCGCCATCTGGCCCGCGCCACGGCGATTGCCCAGCGGATCCTGGGCAACAGGAGTGACGCGGAGGAAGTGGTGCAGGAAGCGTTGTTGAGATGCTGGCAAAAGGCCCCGGACTGGGAGCCGGCGGGAACGGAAGTTCCGGGGCAAACGGGGTCAGGTGAACGGGCCCAGTTCGCCACATGGCTCTATCGCGTGCTGACCAATCTTTGCCTCGACCGCAAGCGTCGGCCGCAGCCGGTCGAGCTGGAAGCAGCCGACGAGATGCCTGACACCGGCGAGGATGGCTTTGACCGTGTGCAACACAGCGAGCAAGGCCGGCGCGTGGCCGCAGCGATGGCCAAGCTGCCGGAGCGCCAAAGGGCGGCGCTGGCACTGTGCTACTACGAGGAGATGGGCAATATCGAGGCGGCCAAGGCGGTGGATATCAGGGTCGGCGCCCTGGAGTCACTGCTCGTCCGCGGCCGCCGCGAACTGCGCGACAGCCTCGGCGATCTGGCGAATGAAGGAGCGGCGGGATGATGGGACTGGATCGATTTCGTGAGCTGATGGAGGCGTATGGCGCCGATCCTCAGCGCTGGCCCGACATTGAACGCGCTGGCGGCGAAGCACTGCTCGCCCAGAACGCGGATGCTGCCACGCTTCGCCGCCGCGCCGCCGCGCTCGATGCCTTGCTGGATCGTGCAACACTCCCAGCATCGGCAATCGACGCCGAGCGGCTGATAGCATCCGTCACGGCTCAGCCCCAGCATACCGCCGAGATCGTCACCCTGCGCCCGGCGCGCAAGCCTGCGGGTGGCGGTTTCTGGCTGAAGGTCGCCAGCCTCGCCGCCGCGGCAGCCATCGGCTTTCTCGTCGGTGTGACCCAGCTCGGCGGTCTCGGCGATCCTTCTGCTCCGAGCACGGGCGTCGAGTTAGCGGATATCTCGCCATGGTAAACCAGTCTTTGTCTGCCAATGGGCCCGGCAACGGGCCCACAATAGAACGCAAAAGCGGCCGGCGGTGGCTGGCGATCTTTCTGTTCATCTCCCTGGTGGCCAATGTCTTCCTGGCCGGCCTTCTGGCAGGGCGCATCCTGCATTGGGACTGGCTTGGCGGGCCGGAGCAGCCGCCCTATGCCCAGCAGCTCGGGCCGTTTGCCGGCCATGCACTGCAACGTCTGCTGGAGCCGCTGGACGATGCCGACCGCAAGATCGTGCTGGATACGGTGGAGAGCCATGCCGATGAGCTGATGCAGCTCAACCGTTCCATCCGCGAACAGCGCAAGGTGATCGCCCAGCTGCTGAAGGCGGACAATTACGACCGCAAGGCGGTGGACGACGCGTTTGCCGAGTTGCGCAAGCGAATCGATACCATGCAGGTGACCCTGCAAACGGCGCTGAGCGATGCGGTGGGCAAGCTGCCGCCCGACGCGCGCAAGCAGCTCAAGGACTAAACAAGCGATCTGCTGTGCACGTCGCGAGTCATTCGCTCGCAATCCGCCCTATGCCAAGTCCGTCATGCCCGCGAATGCGGGCATCCACGGCTTCTTTCTTCACTTGCCAAGTCGTGGATACCCGGCCCAAAGGCCGGGCATGACGAACGGGTTTGCACGAGGCGTCGCGGCTGCCTGGGACAAAGACGTCTAAGCTCTCGCCGCCAGCTCCTGCGCCACCAGCGCCTGCAGGCGCCAGAGACGATTGTCGCGCAGGCCGAGGTCTTCCAGATGCGCGACCGTGTGCATCAGATACTCGGCGCAGGACCCCATATGGCCGACGGCACCGGCGATAATCGCCGCCATCTTTTCTTCGCTGAGGCGCCCCGCATAGCGCGGAGACGCGCGGTTGATGACGAATCCCAGCGCCGTCAACGGACCTTGCCCCGTCTCGAGCTTCAGCCAGCGCGGCAGATAGGCGCTGGGCTTCATGATCATCTCGCGGCGCAGCACCTTCTCGAGGTCGTGCTCCATCGTCGCCGCCGACAGGCGTAGCGCCAGGCCATGACACTGGCCGCCGCGCTCCAGCGCCAACATCAACCCAGGACGCTCCGGCGTGGCGCGGAACCGGCGCGTCCACATGCAGAACTGCCGATGATGGCCGCGCAACAGCGCCGGCCGGCGCTCGTCATGCAGGCAGGCAGGCCGCCAGATCAGCGAACCATAGGCGAAGAGCCAGAGATCACCGGCTGGCTTGGTGGCAAGCACCTCGGCGAGAAGCCGCGCATAATCGGCGTTCTCGCACAGCGTTTCATTGGGACCGGGGCCGCAATCGGCCGCTGGTCCCTGGAGACGGGAAACAAGCGCCGGCGTCAGCGCCATGAGACCGGGTTCGCGGCGGCCCTTTACCAAACGCCCGCTCATCCGGCGGCAGCGACCTCGGCTATCGATGGAGCTTCCGCGGGCGAGTCAGCCAACGCCGCCAGCAAGCGCTCGCGGATCGCCTTCAGGCGCTTTTCGTCCTCGATCTTCAGGCCGAACTGATCCTTGACGTAGAACACGTCGACAGCGCGGGCACCGAAGGTGGAGATCTTGGCGCTGACGATCTGCAATTTGAGATCGGCGATGGCGCGGGTCAGGCGATAGAGCAGGCCTTTGCGGTCGCGGCCGTTGACCTCAATCAGCGTGTGGGCGGCACTCGCCTTGTTGTCGATCAGCACGCGGGGCACCACCGTGAAGACCTCGAAGCGGCTGGGCCAGGCGAGCGCCGGCAGATCGATCTCGCCGGCGTCGGCGGGTGCTTCGACCGCGTGATCGATAATGGATGAAAGCCGGGCCAGCTTGTCCGGCCGCTCGAACGGGCCGCCGGAATCCTGGATGGTGAAACTGTCCAGCGCCATGCCGTTGGTGAGGGTGACGATGCGCGCATCGACGATGTCGGCGCCGGCGAGCGCAAAGGCGCCGGAGAGAACCGAGAAGAGACCAAGCCGGTCCTTTACATAGATCGTGACATCGGTGGAGGCGCGCGCCGGATCGACGCGGGTCTCGACCGCGAGCGGTGCCGCCTCATCCTCGGCCTCGCGCACCAGGCGCGCCTGGCGCAGCAGCGTCTCGTGATCGAAGGCGAGCCAATAGGCGGGATGACCGCGCGCGATGTGGCGCTCAATCTCTTCGCTGGACCAATCGCCGAGGGCTCCCGAGAGAGCTTTGGTCGCGGCCGCCACCCGCGTCTCGGCAGCAGCGGCCGTGAGCCCGCCGGAAAGCTTTTCCTCCGCGCGCCAATAAAGTTCGCGCAGCAAGGTTGCCTTCCAGTTGTTCCAGGTCTTGGGGCCAACCGCGCGGATATCGGCGACCGTCAAGACCAGAAGCAGGCGCAGGCGCTCCAGCGACTGCACCGCGGCGACGAAGGTCTCGATCGTCTGCGGATCGTCGATATCACGCTTGAAGGCGGTGTTGCTCATCAGGAGATGGTTCAGCACCAGCCAGGAAACCTGTTCCGTCTCTTCATCGGTAAAGCCAAGACGCGGGCCGAGTTCGAGCGCGATCTCCGCCCCCAGCTCAGAATGATCGCCGCCGCGGCCCTTGGCGATGTCATGCAGCAGCACGGCGAGATAGAGCACGCGGCGCGAGAGCACCTGATGCACCACCGATGAAGCGACTGGCGCCTCGTCCTTCAGGGCCCCCTGCTCGATACGATGCAGGATGCCGATGGCGAACAGCGTGTGCTCATCCACCGTGTAGTGGTGGTACATGTCGTATTGCATCTGCGCCACGACGCGCCCGAAATCCGGAATGAAGCGGCCGAAGACACCGGCCTCGTTCATCCGCCGCAATGTGGCTTCCGGCCCCTTGGGCGAGGTCAGCATGGCGACGAACAGGCGGTTCGCCTCGCCATCGCGGCGCAACGCCTTCACCAGCTTCAGATGACGCGTGACGAGGCGAAGAGCCGCGGGATGGATATCGAGATCGCGCCGCTGGGCGACCTCGAAGAGACGCATGATGTTGACCGGCTGTTCGGTGAGGAATTCCGGATTGGGAATCGAAAGCCGCCCACCCTCCACAGGAAAGCCCTCGATATCGCGCCGGCGCAGGCCGATGCTGGGCAGCCTGAGGAAGGGCTTTCGCTGATGGGCCGCCTCGATGGCCGCGCAGAAGATGCGGGTCAGATCGCCCACGCTCTTGGCGATGAGAAAGTAATGCTTCATCAGCCGTTCGACGCCGCGCGTGCCCGCATGGTCTGTGTAGCCGATGCGCCGTGCCAGTTCCGGCTGGAGATCGAAGGTCAGCCGTTCTTCGGCGCGGCCGGCGAGGTAATGGAGGCTGCAGCGCAGGGTCCAGAGGAAGGCGGCAGCTTTTTCGAATGCGGCGACCTCTTCATGGGTCAGCACGCCGCGATCGATGAGGCCGGCGATGCTGTCGACCGGATAGAGATATTTGGCGATCCAGTAGAGCGTATGGAGATCGCGCAGGCCCCCCTTGCCTTCCTTGATGTTGGGCTCCAGCGAATAGCGCGAATTCCCCAGGCGGCGGTGGCGCTCGTCGCGCTCGGCGAGCTTGGCCTCGACGAAATCGAGGCCGTTGCCGGTGATGACCTCGCGGCGATAGCGCTGGCGCAGTTCCTGATAGAGCTTCTGCTCACCCCAGAGGTAGCGCGCCTCGAGCAGGCTGGTGCGGATCGTCATGTCGGCAAGCGACAGGCGGATGCAATCGTCCACCGAGCGGGTGGCGTGGCCTACCTTCAACCCCAGATCCCACAGGCGGTAGAGCATGAACTCCACCACCTGCTCGCCATGGGGGGTGAGCTTGTAGGGCAGCAGGAACAGCAGATCGATATCGGAGAAGGGCGCCAGCTCGCCGCGGCCATAGCCGCCAAGCGCCACCAGCGCCAGATGCTCGCCGGCGCTGGGATTGGCGATGGGATAGGCCCTCTCCGTGGTGTGGTCGTAGAGGGCGCGGATCAGCTGATCCATCAGGAAGCAGGTTTCGCGCCCGACATCGAGGCCCGCCTCTTCCGAACGTGCGTCGGCCTCAAAGCGCCGGCGGATCTCGGCGCGGCCGGCGGCGAGGGAAGCCTTCAGCACGTCGAGCAGGGCAGCGTCGTCTTTGGCCGCGGCGAGGTCGGCGGCCAGGCGGCGCCGGTCGATGATGGCTCGCTGCTCGCGAATGGCTTCCATGGCGGGCGATTATGGCATGGGGAGAGCGCCGGCCCCACCCCCACCCCAGCCCGCCCCCCTCAAGGGGGCGGGGGAATTAAAGGGCGGCGGAATGCTAGGTGCGTAAAAGGCCAATAGAGGCAAGCTCCGGCACCGTGGCGGCGCGATCTTCGAACAGGAAGAACTCGTCGAGCTGCGGCGGTTTCACCGTGGTGCCGGAGAGCATGGCATGGGCCTGGCCGCGATGATGGATCTGGTGAATGAACAGATGGGGCAGCACGCTCACCACCGTCTCCTCCTTCATGCCGCGTTCGGCGCGGTCGAGAATCACGCGCTCGTCCAGATCGCTGTCGCGCAAGCGGGAGCAGAATTCGATCAGCTTCCGGTCGCTGGCCTGCTGCGCTTCGGCAAGCTCACCAAGGCGGGGGAACGGAATCTCGTTGTCGAAGATCGCGTAGCCGCGCCCCCCGCCGCCTTCCAGCGCCTCGATGTAGTACCAGTCGACGATCAGGATGTGGTTGA
>CAZQLF010000193.1:0-6263 GCA_964594035.1 uncultured Rhodospirillaceae bacterium
GCAGATTGTACTCGGTCAGCAGGTCCGCGTTCTGCAGGCGCAGGCTCTTCTCCATACGCCGCGTATTGGCATAGGTCTCCACGCCCACCGGCATGACGCCGGTGGAGCGCAGCGCATCCCACACAGCCAGCCCGTCCTCATAGCGCATGTGCAATTCCCAGCCCTGCTCGCCGACATAGGAGATGCGAAACGCGCTGACATTTTTGCCGGCGATCTTGATCGGTTTGATGGCGGCGAAGGGGAATTTCTCGTGCGACAGACCGCTCGGATCTTCCACGACCTTCTGCAGCGTGACACGCGCATTTGGGCCCCAGATGCCGATGGTGATGAACGTCTCCGTCACATCGGCGACGGTGACGTTGAGGCCCCTGTCCTGTGCTACCCTGCGCAGATAGTGGAAGTCGCGACGGCCAGCATCCGCACCATCGACCACGCGGCAGCGGTCCGCCATGCGAAACACGGTCAGGTCGGCACGTACCATGCCTTCCTCGTCGAGGAAATGCGTATAGATGCCCTTTCCGACATTGGCATCACCGCCGATCCTGGCGGCGCAGACCCACTCCATCAGGGCCACATGGTCTGGCCCCTCGACATCGATAATGGCGAAGTGCGACAGGTTGATGATCCCGCAATCTTCGCTCATGGCGAGCTGTTCGGCGTTGGAGACGCGCCAGAAATGGCGGTTGTCCCATTCGTTCTCGCGCACCGGAATGCGGTTGGCGTATTTCTTCAGGAGATGCTCGTTGGAGGCGTAGCCATGAGCGCGCTCCCAGCCGCCGAGCTCCATGAAATAGCCACCCAGTTCTTTCTCCCGCTCATGGAACGGTGACCGGCGGACATTGCGGCCGGTGGCATAGGGTTCACGTGGATGGACAGCGGGATTGTAGACCTTCTGCGCTGCTTCCCCGCAGCGCCCCTCGATGAAAGATTCCTCCATCTGGTGGGGATAGAAGCGCGAATAGTCGATTTTGGCGCGGTCGATCGGGGTGCGGCCATCGGTCATCCAGTCGGCGACCAGCTTGGCCATGCCGGGCGCGTCCTTCACCCAGATGGCGACCGCGTACCACAGGCCCCGCACCTTCTGGCTCTCGCCGATGGAGGGGCCGCCATCGGTGGTGACCTGCAGCAGGCCGTTGAAGGAATGGCTTTCGTTGTAACCGAGCTCGCCCAGGATCGGCGTCAGTTCGATGGCGCGTTCAAGCGGCTCCATGATCTGTTCCATCTGGAGGTCGCGCTGCGAAGGCGACAGCCGCGCCTCGTGCTTCTCCAGGATGTCGCGCGGATGGCAAAGGCGCGGATTCTTCTCCTCGTAATAGCCCCATTCGATCTGCCCGCCCTCGGCGGTCTTGGGATCACCGGTGTCACGCATATAGGCCGAGTTGCCCTGGTCGCGCAGCAGCGGCCAGCCGATTTCCTTGCCGGTGTTGGCGAACTCGTTATAGGGCCCGAAGAAGGTGAGAGGATGGTCGACCGGCATCACCGGCAGATCTTCGCCCGCCATGGCGGCGATCAGCCGACCCCAGAGGCCGGCGCAGACGACGACATAATCGGCCTGGATCTTGCCGCGGTCGGTCACCACGCCCTTGATGCGGCCATTCTCGATAACCAGCGATTTGACCGGCGTATTGGCGAAGGCGCGGAACTTGCCGCTGGCTTCCGCCTGGTCGACCAGCTTGCCGGCCACGGTCTGCGAGCGCGGGATGACGAGGCCGGCATCCGGGTCCCACATGCCGCCCTGCACCATGCTCTCCTCGAGCAGCGGGAATTTCTTCTTGATCTCGGCCGGGCCGATCAGGCGCGCCCTGGTGCCGAACGACTTGGCCGAGGCCACCTTGCGCTTGATCTCGTCCATGCGGGCGTCATCGCCAACCCGGGCGATCTCGAGGCCGCCGACACGGCTGTAATGGCCCAGCTTTTCGTAGAAATCGATGGAGTAGAGCGTCGTCCAGCAGGAGAGGAAATCGTGCGCGGTGGTATAGCAGAAGTCGGAGGCGTGGGCGGTGGACCCGACGTCGGTCGGAATGCTCGACTTGTCGAGGCCGACAATGTCGTCCCAGCCGCGTGCAACAAGGTGGTGGGCGACGGAGGCGCCGACAATACCCCCCACCCCGACAATGATGACCTTCGCTTTTTGGGGAAATTCAGCCATGGATCTCAACTCCGAACGAACCCGTTAGCCTAGGAAGCATAACGGCGGCCACCTGATTACGCTAACGCTTGCCCGGCGTTCGACAACGGGTGCGACGCTTTTATCGTGCACGCGACCGCTTCTTCGCTGGCGGCGGCTTTCCACGCGGGCGGAGCAATGGCTGACCCGTGCCATTCTCCCATGACCACCCGCTTCGTGGAGCAATTCATGAAACCGGCGGCACTCTTATTAATGTTTTGGATGCCAATACAATTGCATGATGAATTGCGGTAAGATTAACGGTGCCGCGGTCGGTGCTGCCCCTAAACGAGGCATAAAGTGGCCGTGCCTTCTTTGCCGACGGAAATCGCCCCATCTGACTGCGACATTATTATTGATGTCGATCGTTACACGTCGCGCCTTTGCCTTGGCGGGGCCGGGTTGGTTGTCGTGTTGGGGAGTTCATTGATTGCCATTGGACTCGGCGGGCAATCAACCGAGCTTGTGAAACAAGGCGGAGAAGCTTTGTGTGCCACCGCGCTGGTGCCACTCAAGGCCTGGTTCGATCGGGCACAGCGCATTCGGCTTTTGGAGAGGGTCAGGACGGCTCTGCTCGAAGGAAAGCCACTGGCGAGCGGAACGCTTGCATTCATGCGAAGCGTCCTGCCGGGGGGAACTTCATGACTGAACGCACAGGTGCAAGCCAGCATCACCTCGATTCAGCCGTTAGCCGATATCGCCGACGGTCCCTCTTGGGCACCCTCGTCGTAACGCTGACACTCGTACTTTTTATTTTTCTGTTTCTCCAGTACAGCCTCTCCATGATACGAGACAAGACTGATGAATTGAACAAATTGAATGGGCAGTTAAGTGATGTGCAAGAAAAACTGGGAGCGACAAAAGCCCAATTGGATGCAGCAACACAGCGCATCGCTGAAGCTGCAAATTTCGTGACGCATGTACACAAACTGGATTGGGAAAACACGAAATTAATGAGCGTCAATTATTTGGGCGCTGCCGAACTGCTGCAGTTTATCGAGCCATTTGTCGGGAAGGTGCCCTTCAGCAACAAGAACAATCCGACGGACGGGTTCAACTCTCCCGGCTTCGCCGCTTATGTGCTTTCCCGCAAAACCGGAAGCCCTGTCGATGTCTTGGCTCTAAAGCCTCGCAATGGCTCGCTGCCTCACCCCGGCGACCTGGTGCGATACAAAGTTGGAAATGGCCTGGGGTATGCGATGTTCTATTTCGTCGATCCGACCCCGGGATCACAGGCGCCATTTGTTGTCGGTATGACGCCCATCGGGATTGCGGCTTTGGACTATCAGTTTGGCCCCGCGATTGCGGACATTCTGATCACGCCATTCTCGTCCCCCAATCCATAGCCTGTGTCCACGGCCGCGCCGGCAAGCTTGCACCACGCCTCAAGTTGGTTCTCAACTTGAGGCGGTCAGACGCCAGGGTGAGCCGGTGGCGAAAGCAGTAGCGGCCACCAGGATGCGCCACCGGTCCACAAGGACTTAGCCGTGCTTGCCGCCATGCCCGCCATGATGGCCGATCCGGCCCCCTGCGTATGGGAATTGCACCGAATCGCGCGCGGGTTTTGTCGCGCAGGCCGCGACAAGAAGGGCGGCACCGGGCAGCAGCGCCAAATCTTTCTTTACGTTCGCGGGGTGGGTCATCGGGGGTAGCGTTCCAACGCGGTTGTGATCTTTTGCCCGAGATATCGCCCTTGCCAGCCAAAAGGGAAACCCCATAGGCTCCGCCGCCATAAAGGGGGACTGGCGCGACAATGCAGAGCTACCAGATCGACCGATCGGCCGTCGCCAGCGAGATTATCGACGGCGAAGCCATCATGCTGCATCACGGGTCCGGCGATTATTTCAGCGCAGACGGCATCGGCGCCGTTGTCTGGCAGTGGCTCGGCGAGTCCAGAAGCCCCGACCAGATCGTTCGCCTGCTGAAGACCAGCTTTCCCAAGGCGTCCGCCGACATCGCTCCTGCGGTCGATGCGTTTCTCGCCGATTTGTTGAAGCACGAATTAATTCGGGAAGGCACGAGCGACCGTCCGGCGCTCGCATCGTCACAGCAGATGGCCGATCTTGGCAGCGAATTCGCCCCGCCGACCCTGCATGTCTATTCGGACATGCGCGAAGTGCTGTTGCTGGACCCGATCCACGAGGTCGAGGAAGTGTTGGGCTGGCCCATGCCCAAGCGGCCGCACGGCAAACCGTGATCATCATGTCCCCGGCTTATAGTTTTTCGGGATTCCTCTGACGACCACTGAGCCTTCCCTGCGCAGGTTTGACCGGCCCATCCTGGCGCGCGGGCTTCTCCTGAAGGTAATTGCGAGCCATGGCCCGGAGGCGGCAGCTGCCTATGAGGCCTGGCGTCCAACCGTCGATTTCAACGGCCCCATCGACGGCGAAACGACCGCGCTGCTCCCCCAGCTTCACCCGGCGCTCCTGAAGCCCGGAATCGACGATCCCCTCCCGGGTATCTTCGCCGGCATTTCCCGCCCCACCTGGTAAGCGAACCCGCTTCCCCCGGCGAATTTTCGTCCCGTGCTCGAAGGCCTGAGCGCCGAGCGGATCGATTTCGTGCTGGTGGGCGAGGTTCCGCTCGTCCTGAACCACTTCGAAAATCTCTACTCCCGCCGGATCGAGCAGATCGACATCGTCGTCTCTCCCGGCCAAGCCGAACATGCCGCACGGCTGCTGAACTCCGCGGACTGGACGACAGCCCGGCAATTGGCACCGGAACAAATCACCTACGGCCACGTGCAGCGCTTTATCGGGCCGAACGATCGCATTCTCGATCTGCATTGGCACTTTATCGGATCGGCAGCGAATGCCGCGGTCGATGAATTCTTTTGGAGGGCCTGCCAGGCTTTCAACGTGCAGGGTGCCGACGCCTGGCATCTCGCGCCGTCGGCAGCCCTGCTCCATTCCCTGCTCGACGATCGTTCGCTGCTTGCCGCAATGCCGGCGCGCTGGGCTGCCGACGAGTTGGCGCTGATTGCGGGAACGGCAAAGGACGTCGATTGGAACAGCATCGAAACCTTCGCCCTCGAGAATCGGCTGGCCACGCGCCTGCGGCGCAAGCTCGAGTTGCTGCTGCTTTATGACGCGCCGATCCCCGAGGCAGTCGTGAGGCGGTTGAGCGACGCCAAAGCCGGCATGGCCGAAGCTGTCGACAGGCTGGTTCTCAACAGCCTCCCGCGAAAGCGAAAATATCTCCCCATCGGCGCCCGAGGCGTTTTTGCCGATTATTTGCGGAGCGGGCAACCGCGCGGCATAAGTTATTTTTCGCATTTTGTTCGGCACCGCTGGGGCCTGAAAGGCAGGCGGGAAATTCCTGTCGCCGCTGTCCGTGGCATGTGCCGCAGCCTGGCTTCATTCGTGTAGGGCGCGCCGTTGGACTCTCTTGCCGAAAAAATCCCGCCCACGACCCTGCAGGGGGTGCACATGTCCGACGTGCCTCTGCTGTCGGAGGATGCGCAGCGTGGATTCTTCGAGGCGTCGCTCGATCGCGCGGCCGCAGCTGAAGCAAAGCTGGGCATAGTCGAACGCTGGTTCGAGATTGCGGGCGCCAGGTTGAAGGTCTGCTTCGCCGGCGACCGGCTTGTAGATTGCCTGGTGCCAGCGCTCGCCCATCTCGAAATACAGGCGGCCTCGCGGGCCGACGCGGTCTTTCACGTCTGGGACAGCGAATCGACCGGCGTTGCCATGGTGCCGCCCATCTGCCCGAAGGAGCATTTCTCGGGGCGTGGCGACATCTGGAGCATGGCAAGCCACCGGTTCAGAAGCGCCTTTCTTGGCGCCGATCTCGCTCTCGCCTTGATGGATGTCGAGGCTCTGACGGCGGTTTACTGGGTTCAGTCGGCGGATAACCTGCCCTATTGGGCCATGGCTTCGCCCATGCGCACCCTCATGCATTGGTGGATGGAGCGCAGGGGCTTCCAGCTCGTGCATGGTGCTGCCGTCGGCTTCAAGGGCGAAGGCGTGCTGATCACTGGCAAGGGCGGTCTGGGGAAATCGACCACGGCGCTTGCCTGTCTCGATGCGGGGCTGGACTACCTCGCCGACGATTTTCTCGTCGTGGAATCCGGCCCCACTCCCCGTGCCCACTCTCT
>CAZQLF010000194.1:0-6260 GCA_964594035.1 uncultured Rhodospirillaceae bacterium
CCCGTCCTGGGGCTCCTCGATCTTGGTGAATACCGCTCCGGCCTGGTCCAGCAGCAGCTTGATCTGCTGCGCACCGAGGGCGAACTCTTCTCCGGTGCGCTCGCCGCCAGCGGCGTGGTAACCGATCCTTCCGGTGGCGAGGAGCTGCTGCCTGAGACCACGCGCAGCACCGTGCGCCGCCTGGTCGACATATCCAAGAACCGCGCGCGCCTGTTCGACGAGCCCGGCGGTTTGAGCGCCGACAGCGGTGGCCGGTTTTGGCCGGCGGGCCAGTTCGGGATCGAGATCCGGCCGCCACCGGAAAGCGATACGCTGATCACGCGCCTGACGCGCCGGCTCTATGATTGGGTCACCGGCCTCTTGCCCCAGCGCAAGCCGCTGCCCCTCTATCGCGAACGCCCCGACCAGGTGGCGGGCGATTATCCGGAAGTGCTCCAGGCTCTGGCTGGTGAAGACGCCAGCGCACTCCGCATCGATCGCAACGGCGCCCTGGTGTTGAGCGTGGCCGTGCCGGTCCAGCGCTATCGCCAGGTGCTGGGCGCCGTCATGCTGACCTCCAACGGCGATGCCATCGATGCGGCGGTGCGCGATGTGCGCTTCAGCATTTTGAAAGTGTTCGGTGCGGCGCTTGGTGTGACTGTGCTGTTGTCGCTTTATCTCGCCGGCACCATTGCGCGGCCGGTGCACCGATTGGCAGAGGCCGCCGAGCAGGTCCGCCGCGGCAAGGGCCGGCAGAACAAGATTCCCGACTTCACCCGGCGGGGCGATGAGATCGGCGATCTCTCCGGCGTGCTACGCGAGATGACTGAAGCCCTGTGGGCGCGTATGGATGCGATCGAGCATTTCGCTGCGGATGTGGCGCACGAAATCAAGAACCCGCTTTCCTCGTTGCGCAGCGCAGTCGAAACCGTGGCGCGCATGGAAGACCAGAAGCAGCAGCGCAAATTGATGGCGATCATCCTGGACGATGTGCAGCGCCTCGATCGCCTGATCAGCGACATCTCCGATGCCAGCCGGGTGGACGCCGAGCTTTCCCGCGCCGACAAGGCGCCGGTGGATATCGGGCGGCTGCTCCAGACCCTCGCCGAGGTGCATGAGGCAACCGCCAAGGCCGGGGCGCCCCGCATCGTGGTTGGCTTGCCCAAGGGCCAGACCCTAATCGCGCCCGCCCTCGAGAGCCGCCTGGTCCAGGTGCTGCGCAACCTGATCGCCAATGCGATTTCCTTCAGCCCGCCGGGCGGGATCATTACCCTGGGTGCGCGGCGCGACGGCCGGCGCATGTTGATTTACATTTCCGATCAGGGGCCGGGCATTCCGCCCGACAAGCTCGACGCCATCTTCAACCGCTTCTACACGGAGCGTCCGGTGGGAGAAAATTTCGGGACCCCTTCCGGCCTTGGCCTCAGCATTTTGCGCCAGATAACGGAAGCCCATGGCGGGCGCATCTTTGCCGAGAACCTGACCGACACCGCCGGCACCTCCACCGGCGCGCGTTTCACCATCATCCTGCCGGCCGTATGAGCGCTGGGGAGCGGCTGCAGCTTCAGGGTACCGCGGTTGCGATTGAGGGGCGCGGCGTGCTGCTGCGCGGCCCTTCCGGCGCCGGCAAATCGAGCCTGGCCCTGCGCCTGATCGAGGCGGGGGCCATCCTGATCGCTGACGATCTCTGCGAACTGCGCCGGTCGGGTGGCCGGCTGATGATCGATTTGCCGGATGCCGTCGATCCCAAGTTTCGCGGCGCGATCGAGCGGCGGGGGCAGGGTGTTCTGAAGGTCCCCTATGCTGGGGCAGCGCCTCTTGTCTTGATTGTCGATCTGGCCCGCGATGGCGCAGCGCCATCCGGCACGATTCAAGTGCTGGGCCTGGGTGTTTCCCGAACTGTTCTCGATCCATTCCAGGATTCGACCAGCAAAGCTGTCCACGAAATGGCCCTACGGCATCTGGTGGATTAGACCCCCATCGGGGGTATAATCGCGCCCCCATGACCACCCAGGCCGCTGCTTCTGCGCCGGCGAGGGCGCCAGCCCCGGCGGCCTCTTCCGCTCGCCTGCCACTTATCCTCGTCACCGGCCTTTCCGGCGCCGGCCACAGCACCGCTCTGCGGGCGCTGGAGGATCTGGGTTACGAGGCGGTGGATAACCTGCCGCTGGCCTTTTTGACCGCCCCCGATGGATTCGCTCGCCCCATGGCAATCGCCGTCGATAGCCGCACCCGCGGCTTCAGCGCCGAGGCCCTGCTCGAGCGCATCGATCGCCTGCGGGCCGATCCCGGCTTGCGGGTGAGCTTGGTTTTCCTCACCTGCTCCGATGAAGTTCTACAGCGCCGGTATACCGAGACGCGGCGGCGCCATCCCCTGGCGCTGGACCGCCCCGTCGCCGATGGCATCCGTCAGGAAAGGGTGTTGCTGGACGGGCTCGCCGCGGCCGCGGACCTGGTGATCGACAGCAGCGATCTGGCCATCGCCGACCTGAAGCGCCTGATGCAGGGTCATTTCGGCCTCGACCGGCAGCCGGGTCTCGCCATCGCGGTTACGTCGTTTTCCTATCGCCATGGCCTGCCGCGCGAAGCCGATCTCGTCTTCGACGCGCGCTTCCTCGCCAATCCGCATTACCGGCCGGAGCTGCGCGATCTCACCGGCCGCGATGGCGCTGTCGGCCGCTATATCGAAGCCGATCCTGCCTTCGGCCGTTTCTTCGCTGATCTGACCGACATGCTCATTCCGCTGCTCCCCGGTTTCGAGCGCGAGGGCAAGAGCTATCTGACATTGGCGGTCGGCTGCACCGGCGGCCGCCACCGTTCCGTTTACGTCGCCGAGAGACTGGCTTCCTGGGTGCAAGCCCAGGGCCGGCCCGTCTCGCTGCGCCATCGCGACATCGCAAGCGCCGACGACACCTGACAGCAAACGAAGGACTGAGAAGACATGATTGGACTGGTACTCGTCACCCATGGCCGCCTGGCTGCGGAGTTCATTGCCGCGCTGGAACATGTGGTGGGCCCGCAACAACGCATCACTGCCGTGTGCATCGGTGCGGAAGACGATATGGAACAGCGCCGGCGCGATATATTGGATAGCGTCGCCAAGGTGGAGGAGGGGGATGGCGTGGTCTTGCTGACCGATATGTTCGGCGGCACGCCCTCGAACCTCGCCATTTCGGTGCTGGATCGCGCCAATGTCGAAGTGATTGCGGGCGTCAACCTTCCGATGCTCATCAAGCTCGCCAGCGTGCGCAGCAGCACCAAGCTGCCGGTGGCGGTGATGCAGGCCCAGGAGGCTGGGCGCAAATACATCAACGTGGCCTCCCAGCTGCTCGCCGATGCCGGCGGCTGATGATGGAGACGACGCCGACGCATTACAGCCGGGCGGCCACCATCCGCAACCAGCGAGGCCTTCATGCCCGCGCCGCGGCCAAGTTCGTCAAGCTGGCCAATGAATTCGAGGCGGATATCCAGGTGCGCCGCGGCGAGCTTACCGCTAACGGGCGTTCTATCATGGGATTGATGATGCTTTCCGCCGGCCTCGGCAACGAGGTCGAGGTGATCGTCAACGGGCGTGATGCGGAAAAGGCGCTTGCCGCCGTGCTCGACCTCATCGGACGGAAGTTCGATGAAGACTGAGCGCCGGCGCCGGAAGTCAGCGAAGGAGCAGGTCTTCGAAGGTGTGGGTGTGTCTTCCGGCATCGCCGTGGGGACGGCCCATCTGGTGGAATCCGGATCGGTCAACGTGCCGGAATACACCATCGAGGAAAGCCAGGTCGCCGAGGAACAGGCGCGCTTCACCAAGGCGGTGGCTACCGCGCAAAAGCAGATCCGCAAACTGGGGGCCAAGGCTGCCGGATTGCATGGTGCCGCGGCAGAAGAGATCGGGATTCTGCTGGAGGCCCATCTGCAGATGCTCTCCGGCTCGCGCGTACTGCGCGGGGTGGAAAGCCGCATCGAGCGCGATCGCATCAATGCCGAGGCTGCCGTGCAGGCCGAAATCTCCCAGGTCGCCCAGGAATTTGCCGGCCTCGATGATCCCTATCTTGCCGCGCGCGCCGATGACATCCGCGATGTGGGCGAACGGCTGCTGCGCAACCTGACCAAGACGCCCTATGCGGGGCTTGCCCACCTGCCGGAAGGCACGATCCTGGTGGCTGAAGATTTGACGCCGGCCGATACCGCGCTGATGGATCCCAAATTCGTCGCGGGCTTTACCACCATGCTGGGCGGTGCGGAAAGCCACACAGCGATCATGGCGCGCTCGCTGGGCTTGCCCGCGGTGCTCGGCGTTGCCGGATTGCTCGTCTCGCTGAAGAACGGCGATCGGCTGATTGTCGACGGCGATGAGGGCCGCGTCATTCTTCGCCCGTCGGCGGAGACGCTGGCCGAATACCGCCGCCGGCAGGGCAAGCACGAGCGCGATGAGCGCCTGCTCGCGCGGCTGCGCCGGTTGCCCGCGGTCACCCGCGACGGCACGGAGATCTCCCTCTACGCCAATCTGGAACTGCCGCGCGAATTGCAGCTGGCGATCGAAGCGGGCGCGGAGGGGGTGGGCTTGCTGCGCACCGAGTTCATGTTCATGAACCGCGAGACCCTGCCGGATGAGGAGGAGCAGGCCCAGGCGCTGCGCCAGCTGGTGGAGGGCCTCGAAGGCCGGCCGATCACGGCGCGCACTCTGGACGTGGGCGGCGACAAGCTGGCCCAGGCGCTGGCTGGCCACCACGACGTGGGTGCCAACCCCGCGCTCGGCTTGCGCGCGATCCGCCTGTCTTTGAAGGAGCGCCCGCTGCTGGACGCCCAGCTCGGCGCCATGCTGCGCGCATCCGCGCACGGGTCTTTGCGAATTCCGTTGCCCATGATCTCCTCCCTCGGCGAGATCCGCCAGGTGCGCGAGGCGATGCAGGCGATCGCCAAGCGCCTGAAGCGCCGGGGCTGCAAGCTTCCCGATCCCCTGCCGCCGCTGGGCGTGATGATCGAGGTGCCGGGGGCGGCCTTGGCCGCCGATGCGCTGGCCCAGGAAGCCGATTTCTTCGCCATTGGCAGCAACGATCTCACCATGTACACGCTCGCCATCGACCGCGGCGAGGAACAGGTGGCCCATCTCTACAACCCGCTGCATCCCGCGGTGCTGCGCCTGATCCAGTTCGCGACCGAGGCGGCGCTGCGCGCGCGCATACCGATCTCGGTCTGCGGCGAAATCGCCGGCGATCCCCGCTATGCGCCACTCCTGATCGGCCTTGGCATCCGTGAACTCTCCATGGCCTCGCCCTCGCTGCCGCGGGTCAAGCAGCGTGTGAGGGGCCTCGAGTTCCTGTCGGCGGCTCGCTGCGCGCGTCTGATCATGGAGCAGGCCGATTCGGGGCGGATCGCGGCCTTACTGGACGACTTCAACGCGCTGGCCTGAGGAAGCGATCGGTGTAGCAATCGCCTGATGCCGACCCTGTTGAAGCATGAGCCAAGCTCCCTCTCCGCCCTTAAGGGCGGAGAGGAAGAAAAATCTTTCGACGGGCTCAGGACGAGGGATGCTTGAATTGCGCCCGGCTTGCGCGGCGGAACGCCAGTTGCTAGAAGGCGCGTCTTCCCGGAAATCCCAGGAGCAAGGCATGAGCGCCAGCAAGGATTACAAGGTCGCCGACATATCGCTCGCCGATTGGGGTCGGCGCGAGATCGCCATCGCCGAGACGGAAATGCCGGGCCTGATGGCGCTGCGCCAGGAATATGCCAAGGCGAAGCCGCTGAAGGGTGCCAGGATCGCAGGCTCGCTCCACATGACGATCCAGACGGCGGTCCTGATCGAAACCCTGAAGGCGCTGGGTGCCGGTGTCCGCTGGGTCTCTTGCAACATCTACTCGACCCAGGACCATGCCGCCGCGGCCATAGCCAAGAGCGGCACGCCGGTCTTCGCCTACAAGGGCGAGAGCCTGACCGAATACTGGGACTTCACCCACCGCCTGTTCGACTGGCATGGCGGCGGCACGCCCAACATGATCCTGGACGACGGCGGAGATGCGACCCTGCTGATCCATCTCGGCATCCGCGCCGCAAATGACGCCAAGCTGATCTCCAAACCGGGCAATGAGGAGGAAGAAGTCCTCTACGGGGCGATCGCCAAACAGCTCAAGAAACAGCCCGGCTGGTATGCCGAGATCGGCAAGAACGTCCAGGGCGTGACCGAGGAAACCACAACCGGCGTGCACCGGCTCTACGAGATGGCGAAAAAGAAGACGCTGCTGTTCCCGGCCATCAACGTGAACGATTCGGTCACCAAGTCCAAGTTCGAC
>CAZQLF010000195.1:0-6219 GCA_964594035.1 uncultured Rhodospirillaceae bacterium
CCGATCCTCTCAGACTGGCGCAACTTCGAGAGCTGGCGCGAGGCGGGCGGCCTGACCGCAGCTCAGCGCGCCAATGCAATCTGGAAGCAGCTTCTCGCCGATTTCCAGCCGCCGCCGCTGGATCCCGCGATTGATGAAGCGCTGAAGGCCTTCGTGGAGCGGCGCAAGCGCGAGGGCGGCGTCAGCGCCTGACGCTCTGATCGACTAGGCCGGAAATCCCCGCCCTGCCAGGGGATGGACCGCAGGCTCTTTCGGCGTGAACAGGTAGCGCCGGAAGAACTGCCGATAGCCCTTTACAACATAGCCGCCGTTTGATGCGTCGAGCTCCGCCTTGCGCAGGCGATAGCGTGCCGGACGGCGATACCAGGCCGTGGCCGGTTCGGCGTGGTGCAGGGCATGCAGGTGATTATTCAGAAACATCAGCGCCAGGATCGGATTCGTTTCCATGGTCACGATGCGTTCGCGCACTTCGGTGGCGGCCTTATGCTCGGCGAAGGAGCGCAGCAATGTCAGCGATACGCCTGGCCAGACGTAGAAGAGCAGGTATTGCCAGAGCGGGATGTGGCAGACGCCCATCACCCAGATCAAAACCACTGCCACGGCCGGGACATGCCCAAGCCAGCGCTGCAGCTGAAGACGGTTGCCCTCGCGCAACGCCGCCACGAAACGGTCGATGGCGCGCCACAGCACATAGGGCGGCCCGAGGATCAGTCGCCCTGCGAGTGTGGTCAGCATCAGCCGCACCCGGCGATGAACCGGCCCCATGGACTGCCACATGGAGGGCGTCACGTAATTCGATTCCGGATCGGCGATGGGGCAGGTGAGCTGTTCGTCCCAGTGATGGGTGAGATGACTATCGCGATAGACCAGAAAGGGCAGCCACAGCCAGAGCGAAGGATAGACGGTGGCCCTGGTCATCCAGCGCTGGCCGAAGGGATAGCCATGCACCGCCTCATGTTGCAGCGAGCCATGAAGGGCGACGATGTAGCCGCCCAGCGGCATGATCACCCACCAGGGCAGGGCATGCTGGAACCAGGTCAACAGGCCAAAAGCGATGTAGGTAAGACCGGCGGCGGCAAGGGTGGGCAGATCGACGGTATCCGTAGCGACGAAGGCTGCCGCGGCCAGGGGGTCCGCGCGGGCAGTAACGTCGGCTGAGTCGATCGACATGACGATCCAAGTATCGGGCAGGGCAAACTGGTAACAAGCGGCATAATGGCGACAAATTGCCTCAGTTTGTTGCGTTGTGCTACACTTGGTGTGAGAAAGAGATATTGCGAGAAACCATGCAGCGGCGTGAACTTCTCCAGGTGTTCCGGGACCGGCTGGCGGAATCCATGGGCCGGGGCGGGCTGACCCAGTCGGCGCTGGCGCGAAAGGTCGGCATCGACCGCTCGACCTTGGCGCAGTTCCTTTCCGCCTCCAACAAGCGGCTGCCGCGCGCCGACACGTTGAGTGCCCTGGCCACAGGCCAGGAAGTCAGCGTCGACTGGCTGCTGGGCCTGACCGAGGAAGGACAGCTCAGCGCCGCCTTGCTGCCGAGCCCGGTCGAGTTCGAGGCGGGCGGCCATATGCCGGCGGATGCCGCCCTGGGGCGCTGGTTCGCCGAGGCGGTCGGCTACAAGGTGCGCTACGTGCCGACCACCTTGCCAGACCTGCTCAAGACCGACGAGGTCATCCGCTATGAGTATCGCGATTACGTGCCGGCGGTGCCGCGCTCGCAAATCGCCGCGGCAAGCGAGACCCTGGAGACCCAGCGTCGGCCGGAAAGCGAGCTCGAGGTCTGCAGCCCCCGTCAGGCGATTGAAAGTTTCGCGCGCGGTGAGGGTGTTTGGCGCGATCTCGATGTGGCAGCGCGGCGGCGCCAGCTCACGCATATGGCGGAGCTGGTGGCCGAACTCTATCCCACGTTCCGCTGGTTCCTCTATGACGGGCTGCTGCGCTATGCATCGCCCATGACCATCTTCGGGCCGAAGCGCGCGGCCCTCTATATCGGCAACATGTACCTGGTGCTGAATGGCACTGAACATGTCCGCGCGCTCGCCGGACTTTTCGACGATCTCATCCGCTCGGCTGTGGTGCAGCCATCCGATGTGGTTATATGGCTGAAGAAACTGTCGGCGCCGCTGGCGCCGCGCCGCGGCAAGGCGGCCAAGCAGGAGTTGCGTCATGGCAAGTAAGGAAGAGAAACCGCTCCGGGCAACGGGGCGTTGCCTGTGCGATGCCGTCACGCTGGAGATTCGCGGGCCGTTGCGCGACGTCGTTGTCTGCCACTGCGGCCAGTGCCGCCGGCAGCACGGTGCGCCACCGTCTTACACGGCCGCCGCCTGGAGCGACGTGCGGATGAAGGGCGAGGAAAATCTCGCCTGGTATCAATCATCGCCCGCGGCGCGCCGTGGTTTTTGCAGCAAATGCGGCGCCAGCCTGTTCTGGGAGCCAATGGGCTCCGGCCGCGTCTCCATCGCGGCAGGCTGCCTCGACAAGCCGACCGATCTGCGCACCGTCCGCCACATCTACGTCGCCGACAAAGGCGATTTCTATGAGATCAAGGACGGGCTCGAACAATTGCCCCATTCGATGCGCGCGGTGGCGCGGTGAACCCCCAGAAGACCACCGGCGGCTGCCTCTGCGGAGCCGTGCGCTACCAGATCACGGGGCCGCTGCCGCCACCTTCGGCCTGTCACTGCGCCCAATGCCGCCGTCAACATGGGGCGCTCGGCGTCTATACCCTGGCGCCGGAAGACCGCTACACCATCGAGGGCGACAGCAATCTCGTCTGGTACGATTCCTCACCGACCATCCGCCGCGGTTTCTGCCGTGTGTGCGGCTCCAAACTGTTTTGGCAGCGCCTCGGCAGCGGCCAGCTCGACGTCACCCTGGGCAGCATGGATGAGCCCACCGGCCTGAAGATCGAAAAGCACATCTATCTCCCCGACGCCGGCGACTATTACGATCCACCCAGCCGATGAATGTTGCCAGCCTGCCGATGTACAATCCGGCGGAGGCCCCGGGCGCCAGCGCTGCGCTCTGGAGCGGCATCGCCCGCCATTTTCGCAAAGCCGGGATAAAGGATGTTCCCGATCGGCTGCTGGAGCGTCCGGCTTGCCCCGACCACTGGTTCTCCGATGATCTTCTCTTCAGCCAGACCTGCGGCTACCCGCTGACTCATGTGCTGAGGGGAAGGGTGCAACTGGTCGCCACACCCTGTTACGAGACAGAGGGTTGCGAAGGCGCCAGTTATTGCAGCTTCGTCATTGTGGCCAGGGATTCACCGGCGGCGTCGCTCGCCGATCTTCGCGGCAAACGCGTGGCCTTCAACACACCGGACTCCCAGTCGGGCATGAACGCGCTCCGTGCGATGATCGCACCGCTCGCCGGGGGCAAACGCTTTTTCGCCGAAGCGATCGAAACAGGCAGCCACGCAGCCAGCCTCACGGCGGTGGCGGCTGGCAAAGCAGACGTGGCGGCGATCGATTGCGTCTCTTTCAGCCTGTTTCGCCGCCATGGTCGCGCCGACGTAAAAGCCGTGCGTGTTCTGTGCCGTACCGGCAGCGCCCCCAACTTGCCTTTCATCACGGCAGTAAGCGCAAGCCCCGACCTGGTGAGGCGGCTGCGCGAAGGTCTGCGCTCCGCCATGGCAGACCCGGCCCTTGCTGAAGCGCGTCAGGCGCTGCTTCTAAACGACATCGTGGTGCTGCCGGAAGTGGCATATCAGCCGCTGCTCGACATGGAGCAGGCGGCCGAGCGTCTTGGTTATCAGCAGCTCGCCTGACAGGGTCAGACGAGATCGCGCGGTATCCGCTCGTTCCAGCGCCGCGAGAGAAGACATTCCTCGCCCTCATAGGCGTCGAGCGACCCTTCCAGGATGAAATGCGTTTTGTCGGCACGCATGACGGTGCGGGTCTCGCTGCGCGTGCGCCAGTCGGCACGGCCAATCGAGATGGCGTAACGAATGTCAATCTCGGCGGAGAGTGGATCGGCGTCGGCAATGCGATAAGCTTCGCTCTGCACGAAGTCGGTCTCGAGCCCGATCGGGTCGATCGTGAACCGGCCCATATCCTCCTCGATCCGGTAGGTGGTAGCGCCGCCGCCGATATCCCGCTCCACCCACCGGCGACCGATGGCCGGCCGGTGATAGGTCTTCCGAAGAGGTGGCGCCGCCTCGGAGTCCTCGAAAGGCCTTAATCTTGCATCCTCGGGACGCGGCTCGCGTGTCGGCATTTCCAGCGTACTGGCGCCGGTAAAGATGCTGAGCATAACCGGCTCAGGAGACGGCCAAACCAGAGGCCAATAGCTGGTTGAAAGCGCCACGCGAATTCGGTTTCCGGCGGCGAAGGCATGGGCGATGTCGTTTAGCTGAACGGTGACGCGTGTGCGTTCACCCGGCACCATGGGGCTGGGATGCTCATGGCTGCTACGGTGGGTCAGGTTCAAGAGCCCGTAGGTAACCCGCGCCGACGTGCCGTCCGGGGTCATTTCATTGAGCCGCGCGGCCACGAAGGCCAGTGGCCGGTCGACGGCGATGTCAAGGTGCAGGGTCGGCGCGCCCATGATCTCCAGCCGCTTGGCGAGCGGAGCGCTGTCAAAACACAGGGAGCGGCCATCATCGATACGCTGGTCGACCGGTTTCTCCGGCCCGATGCCGAAACCGCACCAGGCTCCGCACGTCTCACCGAGCGACGGGGGCGTGCCCACCTCTACACGCGTTTCTCCTGAAGCCGTTTCACCCAGCAATCCACCGGCGTTGAGGAACAGAGTGCGAAGCTTGATGTGGGGGCTGGGCCATTGAGGCTCCGCTACCCAGCGGCCGGGTCGGTTTTCATAGAAAGGCTGAGGTGGCACCGGTTCCTCGAGCCACACACGATATTGCGGCTCGTCCATAACTCCCGTCTCGATCCCCTTCAGCCATTTGTCCCACCAGCGCAGCGCCTCCTGCAGGAAGCCGATGCGCGGCCCAGGTTTGGCAAAATGCGGATATTTGTGAGCCCAGGGACCGGTCAGGCCTTTCGCCGGACAATTGAGGTGCGCCAGCATACGGGGGATCGTGTTCGAGTAACCATCGGCCCAGCCGCCCACGAGGTAGACCGGGCAAGTGATGGCGCTCCAGTCCTCGCAGATCGAAGCGTGTTTCCAGAATGCGTCACGGCGCTGGTGCTTCAGCCAGTTGGCGACAAGAAGCGGCTGGTTCTTTAGCCGGTTCAGCCACACATCGCGCCATCGATCGCCCAGCAATGCCATGTCCGGCGTTCGTGACATATAGGCCAGCATCACCGACGACCACTGTAGATTGTCGTTCAGCAGACATCCGCCCATGTAGTGAATGTCGTCGGCATATCGGTCGTCGGTCGAGCAAAGCGAAATCACAGCATGCAATTGCGGTGGTCTGAGTGCTGCGACCTGCAGTCCGTTGAATCCGCCCCAGGAAATGCCGATCATTCCTATCTTCCCTGTGCACCAGGGCTGGCCCGCGGCCCAGCGCATCACCTCCAGGCAGTCGGCTTGTTCGAGCGGAAGGTACTCGTCCTCGAGAATTCCGTCGGATTCGCCAGAACCGCGCATGTCGACCCGCACGCATGCATAGCCGTGGCCGGCGAAATAGGGATGGGTCAGCTGATCACGCTCGGCTGTGCCGTCACGCTTGCGGTAAGGCAAGTATTCCAGGATGGCTGGCACCGGATCCTTTTCTGCATCGACGGGCAGCCAGATGCGCGCCGCGAGTCGCGTGCCGTCGTTCATTGGGATAAAGACGTTCTCAATCTCCCGCACCTTGCGTGGGAGCTGGGTGACGATATCCATGATCAATCCGTTAGCGTTGCTGGGTCAGATGGCGGCGGTGCCATAGTAGAGTGTTAGCGCATGCTTGGCTTCGGCGAAGAACAGCCAGCGCTCGACCAGAATGCCAAGCATGCCGAGGCCTGCTGCCAGGACGGTTGCAACGATGGCGGGCCAGCCGGGCCAGGCCATCGCCAGAAGCGGCAGTCCGCAGGCGAGAACAGACCAATTAATGCTCCAAGGGAGAAGTCCGGCTCGATAGACTCCCCCACGGGGCGAGCATAGAGTTTTCGCCTTGTTTAAAGCGGGATGGCCGAAGAACGCATCGAGCGCTCCCTTGCCGCTGTCCTGGCTATCTTCGTGGATCGCGAATTGGCCTGGAACGTCTGATCTCTATCCACCAACCGAACCAGAGAGGCGACTATGACGAGCAAACTCGTTGCGTTG
>CAZQLF010000196.1:0-6210 GCA_964594035.1 uncultured Rhodospirillaceae bacterium
TCGCAGTGGGTCATGGCGACCATAGGCAGTTCCACCTTCTGCTCGGCGATCTGGCGGGCCGCCGTCAGCGCACCCTTTTCATGGCCCGAAATGAAGAGAGCGTCCGGCTTGACGGCCTTTACCTTGGTCAGGGTTGCCGTCATGTCGGTAAAGGCATCGGGCAGCTTGTCGTCGATGGCGATCTGCATGCCGTTCTTCTTTGCCGCCTCGAGGATGCCCGCGCGCACGTCCTGCGAGAAATTGTCGTCGCCCATGGCAAGGGCAATGCGCAACGTCGATGGATCCTTGCCGGCGGCCTTCGCCTTGTCGGCCAGCAGGTCGACGGCGCTGGAGAGGTAGTGATCGGAGGTTGCGAGCACGGCGAAGGTATATTTGTAGCCCTTGGTGAACAGCGAGCGCGAAGCGCCATTGGCCTCGACCATGGGCACCTGAAGTTTCTCGATCACCGGGGCCATGGCGGCGGTGATGGGCGAGCCGTAAGGACCGAGGATGAATTTGACGCCGTCCTGGCTGACCAGGCGCTCGGTCAACTGGGTGGCGCGGGCCGGGTCGGACTCATCATCGTAGTATTTTACTTCCAGCTTGTAGGTTTCGCTCCCGACCTTCACCCCGCCGGCGGCATTGATCTTCTCCACCGCGAAGTCATAGCCCTCCTTGGTAAAGAGCCCGCTGGTGGCGAACTTGCCGGTCTGCGAGACGGCCGCACCCAGCACGATGGTCTCGTCGGCCGACGCAGCGGGCGCAAACGCGAAGCTCGCAGCAAGGATGAGCGCGGCGGCGCCGCGTAGCCCCGATCGAACGATCATGATTCCCATGTTTCCTTTCCCAGGACAGGGGCCGCAGGACACGGCCCGGGCTTATTATTCTTCTCTTATTGTTATAGGTCCCGCTCCTGCGCCCGGCAAGGCGAGGGGGCGCCTGCTGGACATAGGATAACGGGTTTGCCGGCGCCGCTTGGCCAGATACCCTCGCGGCATGTTCTTCAGCATTGTTATCCCGGTCTATAACCGCGAGAGGCTTTTGCCGCGCTGTCTGGCGAGCATCTTCGGCCAGGATTTCCGTGATTTTGAGATCATCGCCGTCGATGACGGCTCGACCGACGGCTCGCTTTCCGTCCTGCAGGCGATGAGCGATCCGCGCCTGCGGATTTTCTCCCATGCGCAAAACCGTGGCGTCTGTCCGGCGCGCAACACGGCGATTGCGGCGGCGAGGGGCGAGTGGATCGTCGCGCTCGACAGCGACGATGAGCTGGTCCCCGGCGCGCTTACCCGCATGCATCGTCTGGCCGCCGAAACACCCGCCTCCATCCATGCGCTGTGGTTTCGCTGCCGGATGGATGACGGGCGGATCTCACCGGAGCCGGCGCCCTCGGCGCGCGAGTGGGACTATGCCGGCTATGTCGGCTGGCTCAGCGAAAGCCGTGGACGCTGGCGCGACATGATCCGCTGTGTGCGGCGGCGCTGCTTCGAGGATGTCCGCTATCCCGAGGACCGCATGCTGGAAGACAAGTTCCACCTCGATTTTGCGCGCCGCTTCCGCTCGCGCAATTTTCCCGATGTGCTTCGCCTCTATCACCAGGATTCCGGAAACAGCCTGGTCGAGATGCAGCGCAACCCCGATCGGTTGCGCGACGCAGAATTCCTCAGCGACCGGCAGCGGGGATATTTTGCCCTGCTGCGGGACCATGGCGCGGTCTTGCGCCAGCTCTCGCCAGCACTCCACGGCGATTATCTTCAACTTGCGGGGTATACCGCTGTCCTTGCAGGCGACCGGTCGGCAGCGTTTGGCACCGCGCTCAGACTGATGGCCGGGCAACCACGGCGCCTGGCCGCATGGAAGCTGCTGCTGGCGATCATCGCTGGCCCGGCGATTGCGCTACGAGCGCGCCGGCTCCTCGCCCGAAACTGATGCGGTCCCTCCGGCCGTACGCTGGCTCAATAGCTGTAGGCCACGATGTGCCGGTCGATGGCCACGTCCGTTGCAAAGACATTCCGGACATGGCGATAGCCTGCCTCGCCAAGATTGCGCCACCGGTCGTCCGCGAGAAGGCTGTCCAAACTCTCCGCCAGCGTGCCCGGCTCTGCCACGGCGCCAAAGCGTGAGGCAAAACCTTCGGCATCGAGATAGCTCAGGATCGCGCAGCGATGGGCTGCCGCCTCGATGAAGGTTGTCGGCAACGCTTCCCGCAGCGAGGTGTTCACGATGACCCAGCTCTTGCCCAGGATCTCCGACAGCTGGTTGGAGCTGAACTGGTCGATGATCCCCGGCATGGCGAGATTGGGCAGGCCAGCGTAGCGGCGACGCAGCGCCTGGTCCCGTGCCACTTCCGGCGCGCCGCCGACGGCGATGAAGTCCACGCCCGGCCTGCGGCGCGCCAGTTCGAGAAAGTGTTCCGGCTGCTTTACGCCGTGCCAGCGGCCGACGAAGCAGACAGTCGGACGGCGCGCCTTTTCCACCGCCACCGGAATGACGACAGGCGTGGGCAGCAAAGGCGGCGTCTCGCTGAGGCCATAACGCGCCATGGATTTTGCCGCGATGCAGTCGGCCGCGACGTAACGATGGGGCGTGCGGCGCACGGCGCGCCGGATCAGGGGATTGTCGATCTGCAGATAGTGCATGAGCTGGCCGCGCACGCCCAACTCGCCGAACCGGCGGTCGATGGTCACGTCCTCGCGGCTGAGCGGCGCGCGAAACGTCACGACATGGCGTGCCCGCGGCATGGCCTGCATGGCAAGCAATGTCGCCAGAGAGGCGTCCTGGGAATGGTACACATCGGCGGCGCAATCGCGGTAGATGGCAAGCGAGGAAAACGGCCGGCGTGCGGAATACGTTCGCACCCGCATGCCGTCCAGCATGAAGTCGGTGCGCCTGTCCTCGGATTGCGGATTCTGGCGCGTGACGATGGTCACGCGATTGCCCCGTCTGGCCAGTTCGCGCCCGATCATGCGGGTCGCGCGGCCGAAACCGCCGCTGGAGCCGAAACCAAATAGCTCCATGCAGAGCAGGCAGATGTTCAACGGTTTCGGGGCCATCAGTCAGCCGCCGCTGGGGGATGAAGGCGCATGCCGTCGACGAATTCGAACCGGTCGGTGGCGTCACGGTGATGCAGGCAGAAATTGCCCGGCAGATCGAGGGGATCGAGCCGCAGGAACGGCTCCTCGCGATAGCGCTGCGCCGTCAGTTCCTTGACCTCCATCAGCCACAGCGCGCCGCCATAGCGCTGCGAACAGTCCTGGGCCGGCCGCAGCAGCCGGCCCTCGCGGCGAAACAGGCGCCCGCCCGGCCGTGCATGACGAATGTCGCTTTGGATGGGATTGCCCGGATGCGGCTGCCAGGGGCCGAGCGGCGTATCGGCCATGAACAGGAACAGGGCACCGGCGTCGCGCGAATGTTCGTGCGCCTGGACGAACATCCACCAGCTTCCGCCATCATCCTCATGCAGGGTCGCATCGACCATGCGCCAACCCTCGAGCAACGTGCGATGCAGGCTCCAGCGCTGCGGAAACGCCTCGCAGCGATAGAGGTCGACGCTGCGGTTCTGGCCGCTTTCCGGCAGCAGCCAGATGTCGCCCCGCCAGGAAAAAACGAAAGGGTAGGAGAGGTGATACGGGCGTTCGAGCACCGCGGCTGCGCGCGAGGGCGTGCCATCGGCTGCCAGCACGGCATGGGCGATGCAGGCCCGCCGCTTTTTCACATCGAAATCCTCGAAGAAAAGGTGGGTTGCACCATCCTTTTCGATCAGGAAGGGATCGGCGTAGTAGTGGCCGCGCGCGGCCGGCAGCGGACGAAAGTCTGCTGTCGAGGGCATCACT
Source organism: uncultured Rhodospirillaceae bacterium (assembly GCA_964594035.1). Taxonomy (GTDB): domain Bacteria; phylum Pseudomonadota; class Alphaproteobacteria; order Dongiales; family Dongiaceae; genus DASXQK01. The sequence continues at coordinate 3,813 of CAZQLF010000196.1, forward strand.
TGCGTTGCTTCGCTGTGCGGGCGAACCGCAAGAAACCACCATTCGCTGCGCCTGCGCAGGCGAAACCAGCGCAGGGCAAGGCGTGCCGCCAGGCAAAGAATCCCGCTGCTGCCCGGCATCGCTGCCTGCTCGCGCGGCTCTGCCGGTTGAATGGCTGGCTGAGACTCGCCCTGCTGCAACCGGCGCAATGCACGCGGCGCGAGAACGGCGGCGGCCGAATAGGCCCGGCCGCGGGCGATGGCGAGCGAGAGCCAGTGGCCGGAAATTTCGGTGATGGCGATCGGCGTTTGCGTGGCGCCCGCGGTATCCTGCGTTGCACTGCGCCGCAGCTCGCAGCGCATGAACACCCGCTCGCTGCGCAGCGCCTGCAGCAACGCCGCGTCGAGGCGCTCCGTGCCTTGCCCGTTCCAGCTATAGCTCCACAGGCCGTGGCGCGCCGCCGACAGGATCGCGCCGCGCCAGCCGCTGCGATCCAGGGCGATGATGGCGTCGAGACGAGCCTGATGCAGCTCGCTGACCACGGCGGCCGGCAGCTCGATGGCACCGGAAGGCGATGCCACGCCTTCGCATTCGATGAGTCGCGCCCCGGGGCAATCGACGGCCGCGTCGAACGGCCGGTCGATGGATGGCAACTGGCGCGACTCGAGGCGGTTGTCCAGGACGCCATAGAGCGCGAAGGCCCAGTTGCGGCGGCGTGGTTCGGTCGGTCGGTAGCGCACAAGCAAGACGGTCGTTGCCGCCGCGCTGGCGGTGAGCTGGCGGAACAACGGTGCTGCCCGCGCTGGCGGATCGCCGGTGCTGAACAGCAGGGCGATGCGCAAGGGCGGTCTCTCCGGTGGCGGCGCCGGATAAAGCGCGGACAGCGCGCCGGTTGCTGGTGGCGGCAAGAATTCCCCCCGGGGTCGCCAATGCGTTCCCGCGGTTGAGCTTACTATCGCTTCCGCCGATACGATGCGACAAACATGGCCTTGCTAACGCCGCGGCGAGCCGTCAGGTTGCCGCAGGCGGCGAGGGGGCCGGCCGCTGTTGACCGTCTGACCACAGGAACTGCCACCACCATGATCTCGCGATTATCGCGCCGGCCCCGGCTTGCGGCCCTTGTTGTGCTGCTGGCCGCTGTGTTCTTCGCTGCAGAGCAGGCCGAAGCCCATGCGATCATTCTTTCCTCGAGCCCGGCGGCGAACAGCCAGGTGCCGGAAGGCCCGGTCGATGTTCTGCTGCAATACAACAGCCGCATCGATATCAGCCATTCGCGGGTCAGCCTGGTCGATCCCGCCGGGAAGGTATCGGCGCTGAAGGCCGCGGCCGGCAGCACCCCGGGCTCTCTCGCCGCCCCGGGCAAGGTCGATGCGCCGGGCAAATGGATCATCCGCTGGCAGGCGCTGTCCCTGGACGGCCACATCACCCGCGGCGAGATTCCGTTTCAGGTGGTGGCTCCCACCCCGTGAGCGCGCTCTTCAGCATCTCGGCGTTTCTCAGCGTCATCCTCCATGGGTTCGATCTGATCGCCCAGAGCGTGCTGCTGGGCAGCGTGCTCTATCTGCTGCTGCTGGCGCAGCCGCTCGCGGCATCGCTCGGCCAGGCCGGCACGCTGGTGCTGGACCAGACGCGCCGTGTGCTGCAGATCGCGGCCATTGCCGAAATCCTTCTGGTAGGATCCGGCACGGCGCTGAACGCCGCGGTGCTGCAAAGCTCGCTCGACATGTCGTGGAGCGAGGTCGCCTCGGCGGGCTTCGTGCACACGGGCCTCGTCAAGCTGGCGGCAGCGCTCGCTATTCTGCTCATCGCTTCATGGCGTCCGCTGACCAGCCCGTCATCGCGCGCCGCGCTCGCCATCCTGTGCCTGGCGGTGCTGGCAGCCGCACTCGCCGACAGTCATGCAGTGGCGCGCCTTGACGACCGTACGATCATGCTGCTGGCAAGCGGCCTGCACCAGGCGGGTGCAGCGCTGTGGCTGGGTGGTCTCCCCTGTTTTGCCCTGGCGCTGGCGCGGGTTTCGCCGGCGCAATCCCTGGCGCTGATCGGACGGCGCTATTCCGCCATGGCGATGGCGGGTGTTGCGATGATCGTCATCGGCGCGGTTGCCCTTTCCATCGGTTATGTCGGTGCAATCGACGGCTTCTACGGCACGGCCTATGGTGCCATGGCGGCGACCAAGGGTGTCCTGCTTGGCGTGCTGCTGCTGCTGGGGCTCGGCAATTTCCTCAGCATCCGGCATTTCGCCGGCGAGGCGGCGGCGTTCGGCCGGGTGCGCCGCTTTGTCGGCATCGAAATCGGGATCGCCGTTGCCATCCTGATGGCGGCGGCCTCCATCCCTTCCCTGCCGCCGGCCGTCGACCTCACCAGCCACCGGGTCAGCTTCGGCGAGATCCTGGATCCCATGGCACCCCTGTTTCCC
>CAZQLF010000197.1:0-6197 GCA_964594035.1 uncultured Rhodospirillaceae bacterium
ACTTCGATGATGATGAAGATGCTCGCTGCAGGCGGCGTCGAACCACTGACCGATAACATCCGAACTGCCGATGAAGACAATCCGAAGGGTTACTTCGAATTCGAACGGGTAAAGCAGATCGAGCACGACAAGGCGTGGTTGGAAGACGCTCGCAGCCGCGTGGTCAAGTTGATATCCGCGCTACTAAGACACCTGCCGCCATCGTACAACTACAAAGTAATCTTTATGAAACGCGCGATGCCAGAGATTTTGGCGTCTCAGCGACAGATGCTTATTCGCCGCGGCGAACCGGCGGATAAAGTTCCCGATGAAAAGATGGCTGCAATGTTCAACAAGCATGTGGCCCAGGTTGAGGACTGGCTCGCCGAACGCACCCGGTTGACCGGCGCCGGGGCGGTGTGGGATGGCGAGCAGCCCGTGCCCGTCTATATTCAGGCCCTGCTGGAGCAGACTGCCGACAACCTGGAGAACCTGCAGCGCATCGTCTCGCGCGGCGAGGACAGCCGCCTGCAGGCGAACCAGCAGATGAACGCGCTCGTTGAGCGCCTGGGGGGCTTGAGCGACCAGATGCGCACAGAGGCGCAATTGATGATGCGGCTCGCCGAGAGCCAGGGCGAGATGCGGCCCGTGATCGCCCGCCTGGCCGAGGCCATGCAGGCGGGGCGATTCGGCATCGACGAGCAGAGCCGCAACCATCTGCGCAACATCGACGCCCAGCTTGCGCGGCTGACCGACGAATCCATCCGTGGCCGTCAGAACGCGCTGCAGGAGCTGCGCAACGACATCAAGAAGCTGGCCGACAGCCAGATCGACATGCGCCCGCTGCTGAGCCGGCTGCAAGACTTGTTCAAGGGCGGCGGCTTCGGCCTGGACGATCAGAGCCGTCAGCATCTGCGCAACCTGGATGTGCAGATCGGCCGGCTGCTCGAGGATGTCTCACGCGGCCGGCAGGAATCGGTGCAGGAGCTGCGCAGCGAGATCAAGGTCCTCGCCCGCACGATTGCCGCGCTCGCCGAAGAGGCCGAGCGCCGCTAGGATGGCTACGCGCACGCGCCGCCATCTCGATATCTGGCCCGGCTATGTCGACGTGCTCAGCACGTTGCTCATGGTCATCATTTTTACGCTGATGGTATTCGTCATCGCGCAGGTCTTTCTCAGCCAGAAGCTTTCTGGCCGCGAGCAGGCGCTGGCCGAGGCAAACCAAAAGCTGTTGGGGCGCGAGCAGGCTCTGGCCGAATTGACCAAAAAGGTCGCCGAACTGAGCGACATGCTGGCGCTGGAGAAGACCACAAGCACGGATTTGCGCAACAGTGCTGCCGAACTGTCGGCGGAGCTGCAGCAATCGACGGCCGACCGGGACAAGCTCAAGCAGCAACTCGCGAGCACGCTCTCGGAGCGTGACGCGATTGCCGCGGCCTTGGCGGCCGCAGAAGCCGACGCCAAGAACAAGGCCGGGGCCGCCGCGGCGGCCAAGGCCGAAGTCGATGCCAAGCTCGAAGATGCCTACAAGGTCATCGATGCCGACCGCGCCAAGGTGCAGACGCTGCTGGGCGACATCGCAGCACTGGAGAGTCTGCGCGACGATCTGACCCAGAAGCTCGCCAATGCCACGGCGGAATCCACCGGACTGAAGCAGCAACTGAGCGCCAGCCAGAATGAAGCCGGCGACCTCAAGAGCAAGCTCACTATCAGCCAGGCGGATGCAGACGCGGCAAAGAAGCTGACCACCGAGGCGGAGCTGCAGATCGAGCTGTTGAACCGCCAGATGGTCGCGATGCGTGAGGAGCTGGCGAAGCTGATCGCCGCCCTCGACATCTCCGAGCAGAAGGCGAAGTCCGACGAGGTCCAGATCACCGATCTCGGCAAGCGCCTGAACGAGGCGCTGGCCAACAAGGTCGCCGAACTCGCCCGCTACCGCTCCGAATTCTTCGGCAAGCTGAGAGAGGTGCTGGGCAACCGGCCCGACATTCAGATCGTCGGCGACCGTTTCGTCTTCCAGTCGGAGGTGCTGTTCGACACCGGTTCGGCGGAGATCGGCGACGAGGGCAAGAAGCAACTCGCCACTTTCGCCGACACGCTCAAGGACATTTCAGCGAAGATCCCAACCGACATCGACTGGCTGCTGCGGGTCGATGGCCACACGGACAAGCAGGCCTATCACGGGAGGCTCGGCACGAACTGGGAGTTGTCGACGGCGCGCGCCATCGCCGTGGTCAAGTTCCTGATCGACCAGGGTATCCCGCCAAATCGCCTCGTCGCCGCGGGATTCGCGGAATTCCGGCCGCTGGTGGAGGGCGATGCACCCGACGATCTGCGCCGCAACCGGCGCATCGAACTCAAGCTGGATCAGCGCTAGAACTGCTGGCTGAGTCCGCGTTCAGCGGCAGGTCGAACTGCAGGGCCGCCAGCCGGGCATAGAGCCCGCCCTGTTGCACCAGCTCGCTGTGGGTCCCGATGGCAACGATGCGGCCGTGATCCATCACCACGATGCGATCGCATTTCTGCACGGTGGCAAGGCGGTGGGCGATGATGATGGTGGTGCGGCCGGCCATCAGCCGCTCCAGCGCCTTTTGCACCACCTGTTCGCTTTCCGCATCCAGCGCCGAGGTCGCCTCGTCGAGAAGAAGCAGCGACGGACTGCGCAGGATGGCACGCGCAATGGCGATGCGCTGGCGCTGACCGCCGGAAAGACGCACGCCGCGCTCGCCCAGCGGTGTTGCCAGCCCTTCCGGCAGGCGGTCGAGAAATTCCGCGGCAAACGCCGCTTCGGCAGCGGCCCGCACCGCCTCGTCGCTCGCACCCGGCAGGCCATAGCGGATGTTGTCCATGGCGGTATGCGAAAAGATCACCGGCTCCTGCGGCACCAGGCCAATGCGCTGGCGCACGACGGCCGGGTCGGCCTTGGCGATATCGACGCCGTCAAAGGCGATGCGGCCATGCTGCGGGTCGTAAAACCGCAGCAGGAGCTGGAACACGGTGGTTTTGCCAGCACCGGACGGGCCGACCAGCGCCAGCTTTTCCCCCGGAACCACTTGCAGATTCAATCCCTCGACCGAGCGCCGCTCGGGACGCAGGGGATAGCTGAAGCTGACATTCTCGAAGCTCACGGCACCGCGCGCGGGCATGGGGAGCAGCAACGGTGAGGCAGGCGGCGCGATCGTGGGTCTGGTATCCAGCAACTCCTGCAGGCGCTCCATGGCGCCGGCAACGCGCTGCACATCGCCCCAGCCTTCGCCCAGCCCGCCGACGGCGGTCGCCACGACCACTGCGTAGAAGATGAAGGTCAACAGCTGGCCGGCGCTGATCTCCTTGTTCAGCACGTCATAACCGCCGATCCACATGCTGAAGCAGACCGCGCCAAAGCAGAGGATCATGACGGCGCCGGTGAGCGCCGCCCGGGCCCGGATCCAGGCCAATGAGGTCAGGAATGCCGCTTCAATGCGCTCGTCGAAGCGCTCGGCGTCCAGCTTTTCGTGATTGAAGGCCTGCACGGTGCGGATCGCGTGCACGGTCTCGTTGGCTTCGGCCGTCACTTCGCCGACCTTGCCGAGCGCCACGCGAGAGAGCGCCCTGACGCGCCGCCCCAGCAGGATGGCCGGGACCACGACCACGATCACCACGCCCAGGATGATGCCGGCCAGATCGATGCTGGTGACGAACAGCAGCACCAGGCCGCCGACGACAAGCATCAGGTTGCGTATGGCAAAGGGCAGCGAGCCGCCGACGAGCGCCTGAAGCAGGGTCGTATCGTTGGTCAGCCGCGCCAGGACTTCGCCGGTCCGGGTGACCTCGAAGTATTCTGGCGAGAGCGTCAGGATGTGGCGGAAGACCCGCTTGCGCAGATCGGCGACGACGCGCTCGCCGATCGACGTGACCAGGTAGAATCGGCTGTAGCTCGCCAGCGCCAGAACCAGCGCCATGGCGAACAGTGTCAGCACGCCGCGATCCAGATCCGCAGCCTTCCCGGCGACGAGGCCGTGATCGACGAGATATCTCATGCCCTGGCCCAAGGCCATGATGGCGCCCGCCGCCGTCAGCATGGCGATGAGGGCGCCGGCGACGCGCAGCCGGTAAGGCTTCAGCGCTGCCCAAAGGGGTTTGATCCCCGTCAGCTGCTTGGCCTTCGGCCGCTCGACTCTACGAGCCAAGTTCGATCGTCTCCCCTGTCGCCTCGCGCAACTCCCGGGCGAGGAGTTCTTCCAGCCGCTCGCCGCCACGCGTGGCAAGCCACGCCTGACTATCCTCGCTCCAGGCGTAATGCCAGGCACCGCTGACCGGTGAAGACAACCAAAGCTGCCGGTTCGGGGCATGCCGGTTCAGCAGGTATTTAGCACCCGACTCCGTCTCGATGGTCAGGATGCCGCCCACCAACTCGACATCCAGATCGCCCCCGGCATTTTCGATTGCGGCCTGGAGGCGCGCCAACGTCCTGTCGGCAAGACTTTCGAACTGGCTCGACTCCATGGCTCCGCACTTCCCGATGCCGCAATCCCTAAACCAGCCTCCGTAAGGTGGCAAGCTTGCGGCAAATTAAGACAAATCCAGGTTCCGGACCACCGTCCTGCTATGGACAAGGTGCCATGGTGTCGTCATATTCCCACGCCATTTTTCCCCGGCGGATTCGGAGGATAGCGTGCGTTTGCCCGGCAGGCCTGCATTCACTCTGGCCACGGCCCTGGCCGCTTTCATGGTGGTTGCCGCGCCCGCCATGGCCCAGACGACCCCGGCGTCCGCCACCACCACCGCGCCGGCGCCCGCGGCCTTCAGGCTCAGCGACCTGCCGAAGCCGCCCATCGATTCGCGCGACAAGTTCGTCACCTTCATGCAGCAGACGCGCCACGAAGACCCACAGATGCTGCTGCTGCGCTATAACCGCGCCCAGGCGATGATCGAGAACAAGGACGTCTGGCGCCAGAAGGAGCTGATCGCCTATCTGCTGGTTCCGCGCGAGGAGTTCGTTCTCGAGCGCAACAAGTCCCGCGCCTATGAAAGCGCCTTCCTCGACATCGGCTATGGCGTGACCATTTCCGGGCCGCATCTGGTGGGGCGCATGACGTCGACCATCGATGTGCAGCCGACCGATCGCGTGCTCGAGATCGGCACCGGGTCAGGTTACCAGTCGGCGGTTTTGTCGCATCTGACCGACCAGGTCTATTCGATCGAAATCATCGACCCCCTGGGCCAGCGCACTGCGGCGAATTACCAGCGGCTGATCAAGGTGGGATATCCCGAGTTCGCCAACATCCACACCAAGATCGCCGACGGCTATTTCGGCTGGGCCGATGCGGCACCATTCGACAAGATCATCGTCACCTGCGGCATTGACCACATTCCACCCTCGCTCCTGCAGCAGCTGAAGACCGGCGGAATCATGGTGATCCCGGTCGGCCCGCCCGGCCGCCAGCATGTGCTGGAGGTCAAGAAGGTGGCCGACGCGCAGGGCAACATCACCGTGACGCGGCGCGACATCTATAACGGCAAGATCGTGAACTTCGTGCCGTTCACCAAGGCCGGAGGCGGGCACTGGTAACAGCCGGCACGGCCGCAGGGACGAATTCCCGGGCCAGCCTGTTCTACCTGTCGGTTGGCCTGGTCGCGGGCGCGATTATCGCGCTCCAGATCGCCATCATGCGTGTCTTCTCGATCGCGAGCTGGGCCCATTTCGGCTCGCTGGTGATCGCCATCGCCATGCTGGGTTTCGGCGTGGCCTCGGCAGTGATGTGCATCGGCAAGTCGCGCATTGAGGCGAACCGGGACAGCCTCGCCCGTATCTGCCTGCTGGCCTTCGGCCCGCTGCTGTCGCTGGCCAACAGCCTCGCCCAGCAGGTGCCGTTCAACCCGATCTTCCTGGTCTCCGATCCCCAGCAGAAGCTGCGCCTGCTGGCGAACTTCCTGCTTTATTTCGCGCCATTCCTTCCCGGCGCCATGTTCCTGGGTCTTGCCTTCCTGCGCGGGCAGAAGCATTTCGGGCGCGTCTATTTTGCCGATCTTGCCGGCTCGGGCCTCGGTGGCCTCTCCTTCCTCGGCGCTCTCTATCTGCTGCTGCCGGAACGCCTGCTGCTGGTGCCCATGGGGCTGTGGTTCCTAGGCGGCCTCACCTGGTTTTCGATGCAGCGCGACCGCCTCGGCCTTGTGCTGCTGCTGGTTGCGGGCGCCGGTGCCGCGGCGCTTAATTTTGCTCTGCCGCAGATCGTCAG
>CAZQLF010000198.1:0-6196 GCA_964594035.1 uncultured Rhodospirillaceae bacterium
CCGCCCCCCTTCGGCCTTGATGGCGCGGATGTTGGTCGGCCCCTGCACGGCGCGATAGCCCATGCCGTTGCAATTGGGCACCTGGTAGAAGCGGTTCTTCGTGGTCAGCGGCCCGATCTTCACGGGCTCGAACAGGATGTCGTAACGGGGATCGCGGGACATGATGGGCCTTCGAAATATGCTGGCGCATCTTGCCATTCGCCGCCCGGCGGGCAAGAACTCGCGGGCTTGCCCTCACCCTGCGTTCAGTTTAGTTTAGTAACAACAAGGCCACGGGGATCGCCATGAAAAAATTCATGAATTCCGTCGACGAGATCCTGAACGAGAGCCTTCGGGGCTTCGCCGGCGCCCATGCCGATATCGTGCGCCTGCACGACAAACCGGTCTTCGTGACACGTGCTGCGCCCACGCGCAAAGGCAAGGTCGCCCTTATCTCCGGCGGCGGTTCGGGACATGAGCCGCTGCACGCCGGCTACGTCGGGCGCGGCATGCTGGATGCCGCCTGCCCGGGGCAGGTCTTCACCTCACCCACCCCAGACCAGATGGCGGCCGCGGCGGCGGCCGTCGATAGCGGTGCCGGCGTCCTGTTCATCGTCAAGAATTACTCGGGCGACGTGATGAACTTCGAGATGGGCGCGGACATGGCCGCATCCGCCAACGCATCAGTCATCACCAATGATGACGTCGCGGTCGAGAACTCGACTTACACGACCGGCCGGCGCGGCGTGGCCGGCACCGTCGTCGTCGAGCGCGTCGTGGGTGCGGCAGCCGAAGACGGCGCCGATCTTGCCGCCTGCAAGGCACTGGGCGAGCGGGTGAACAACGCCACCCGCTCCCTGGGTGCAGCGCTGACGAGCTGCACGGTGCCGGCAGCCGGCAGGCCGACCTTCGACATCAGCGATCGCGACATGGAACTCGGTGTCGGCATTCACGGCGAACCGGGGCGCAAGCGTGTGCCGGTGGCGTCCGCCGATGACCTTGCCGCCACGATGATGGAAGCAATCCTGGGCGATCTGAAGCCCAGGGCCGGTGCGCCGATGCTGCTGTTCGTCAATGGCTTCGGCGGCACGCCGCTGATGGAACTCTATCTCATGTACGATGCCGCCAAGCGTATCTGCGATGGGCGGAGCATCGCCGTCGCCCGCTCGCTGGTGGGCAACTACACGACTTCGCTCGATATGGCCGGCTGTTCGATCACGCTGACCCAGATGGATGACGTATTGCTGAAGCTCTGGGACAAACCGCTGCACACCGCCGCACTGCGCTGGGGCTGCTAGGCTATTTCATGTCTAGCGGCTGATTCACGCCTCACGTTGGACTAACGTGAGGCGACCAGACGCTAGAGCTTTTTCACCAGCTTCTCGATCTGGCGCGCGACCTGGCGCAGCAGCTCGTCCATCTCGCGCTCGATCTCCGGATCGTCGACGATCGGCAGCTCGATCTCCACGACGCGCTTTTCGCGTGATTTGCGCAGCCCCCGCGGCTCGGTGCGCGGATGATGCGGGTGTGCGGCTTCATAAGCGGCCATGAAGGCCTGCTTTTCCTCCGGCGCCAGATGGCAGATGCGAAAGATCGCTTCCAGATGACGCGCCGGCACCGGGATCGGATAGACCGGGTTGGTGATCTGGGAAACGAAGCTGCGATGCTTGCCAATGGCCTTGGCGATCTTCAGGCGCAGGCCTGACGGGCGCCGGTCGATGTATTCCTGCAGCAAGCGCTTATAGGCCGCGACCAGCTCGTCGCGGCCGGCAGCGGCAGATTTTGGTTTTTCCCGGGCTGCCGCTTCAGCCATGGCGGGCAATGTCGGCCTTCACCGCGGCAAGGCGCGACGGCGCGACGGAAATGCTGCGCAGGCCCAGATCGAGCAGTTTCGGCAGGTAGCGCGTGTCGCTAGCCATGTCGCCACAGAGTCCCACCTCGCGTCCGGACGCCGCCCCAAAGGTGACGACTCGGCCGATCAATTCCAGTACAGCCGGATCGAGGGGATCGTGCAAGGCGGCCACTGCGCTGTTGTCACGGCTGGTCGCCGTCACGTACTGCACGAGGTCGTTGCTGCCGATGGAGAAGAAATCGACGTCGAAACGTGCCGCATTGATGGCGGCCGCCGGCACTTCGACCATCATGCCGAGGCTGGGCATGGCTGCCTGGATGCCGGCCCTCACAGAATCGTCAACCGCGGCCTTCAGCAACGTGCGCGTCTCCTCGATCTCGCGCGGCACCGTGACCATGGGCAGCATCACCTTCAGCGGCCCGGTGGCCGCCGCACGCGCGAGCGCGCGCAGCTGTACGCTGAATACGTCGGGCCGCGACAGCGAGAGGCGGATGCCGCGCAGGCCGAGGAAAGGATTGGTCTCGCCATCCGGCGTCAATCCGGGGATCGGCTTGTCGCCGCCGGCGTCCAGCGTGCGGATGGTGACCGACCTACCCTTCGCCCAGGCGATCAGGCGGGCATAGATTTCGAACTGCTTCTGCTCATCCGGCCAGCCGCCGGGCTGGGAGAACAGGAATTCGGTGCGCGTCAGGCCGATGCCATCGCAATGCGCCGCGTCGACGCGCTCGATGATGCCGGGTTCATCGACATTGATGGCGACCATGATCCTGGCGCCGCCGCGCGTGACCGCCGGCTTGGGCAGGAACTCCGCTTCCGCCGCAGCCGTGGCACTGCGGGTGGTCATGCGGCGGGTGAAGATATCGCGGGTATGGCGGATCGGGTCCTGGATCAGCCGGCCTTCTTCCGCATCGAGGATCGCATCGGCGCCGGCGACAAGATCGCCCGCACCAAGACCAATAGCTCCCAGACCGACAATCAGCGGGATACCGCGCGCGCGCGCCAGGATCGCCACATGGCCATTGGCGCTGCCGGCCAGCAGCGCGCCGCCGCGATAATTCTGCCAGTCGATCTCCAGGAAGCGCGAAGGCGCCAGATCCTCGCCGACATAGATCCGGGCCCCGCCGTTTGCGGCGCCCTCATCCTCATCCACGACGCCGGCCAGCAAATCGAGCACCCGGTCCCTGAGATCGGCGAGATCAGCGGCGCGAGCGCGGAAATAGGCATCGGCTGCGGTCTGGTACTCACTCACCTGCGCATCGAGGACATGGCGCCAGGCCGTCGCTGCGGCACTGCCAGCGGCGATCGCCTGGCGCACCGGCTCGATCAGCTCGTCATCCTCGATCAGCGCGATCTGGAATTCGAGAATACCCTGGGCAGCTTCGTCGACCGTCTGGCTGAGGCGCGCCAGCTGGGTTGCCGCGAGCGAGAGCGCAACCTCGAGGCGCGCGGCCTCTTCGGCCGGCGTGCCGGCTGGTGCTTCCTCCGCCGCACGGCGGACATGGACGCGAATGCGGCCGGCAACGAGCCCCGGCGAGGCGACCTTGCCGGCGAAGATCCGTTCAGGCCGCTGGATGCTCATCGAAATCACGCTTGACCAGGCCAACCAGCGCATCGATGGCGGCGGGCGCGTCGGGGCCATGGGCGCGGAAATGAACTGTGGAACCCTCGCGCAGCTTCAGCCCCATCACCCGCACGATGCTCTTGGCATCGACCCAGTCGACCAGCCCCTCGCCGCGCAAATGGATGGCGGAGGCGAAACTCTTGGCGAGCTTGGTCAGCTTCACCGATGGGCGGGCATGCAGCCCGATGCCATGGGTGATGAGGGCGGAACCTTCGGCGGCATTCTCGGCGTTCATGCTGCGTCTCTCATACTGTCCCCCCGCCGCCGCAGCTCACGGCGCCAGCTCTTCGGCGGTAGCGCGGACCTGTTCCAGTGTCCCGCCCCCGGCAGCTTCCGTGGCAGCCATGACCGCCCCTTCGACGATCGGTGCATTGCAGATCACGACCTTGCTGCGCCAGGCATCGGGCAGCATTTCGATGGCCATCTCGCTGTTGGTCTCCGCCCCGCCGAGATCGACGAGGATGGCAACGCCCTTGGGCGACCACACCTTCTTGATGGCGGCAACAATCGAGGCAACATCGGTGCCAAGCCCGCCGGCGGGGTTGCCGCCGCTGGCCGCTACCGCCACTTCGTGGCCCACCATCTGGCGCACCATGTCGACGGTGCCGCGCGCGACCTCGGCGGAATGCGAGACGATGACAATGCCGACACGGCTGTTGGTGGTCATGATGAGCGCACCCCCTTCGACACCGGCTGGGCGGCAAGAACGCCGATCACCGCATGAGTCAAAAGCTGGCTGGAGCGCGCGCCCGGATCGAGATGACCGATGGAGCGTTCGCCCAGGAAAGAAGCGCGGCCTTTGGTCGCCTTCATCGGCCGGGTGGTTTCGAGACCGGCATCGGCGGCCGCCTTCAGGCGATCGCCAACCGCCTTCGGATCCGCCACGATCGACTGCCAGGCATCGGCCACCGGCCGAAGCACCTCCGACATGGCCTTTTCGCCGGCTGAGGACTTGCCGCGGGCCTTCACCGCATTGGCCGCGGCCGCAAATGCGCGGGCGGCGTCGGCCAGGCTTGGCTCGGCGGGAATGTCCTTGCCCAGCGCCATGAACAGCGTGCCGTAGAGCGGGCCCGAGGCCCCGCCGATGGTCATGACCAGGTGGGTTCCGAGGCTCTTCAGCATGTCGGGCAGCGGCCTGGATGCCAGATTGGCGCGGTCCGCCAGCACGGTATCGAAACCGCGCTTCATGTTGGAGCCATGATCGCCATCGCCGACGGCGCGATCGAGATCGGTCAGCTCCGTGGCGTGGCTGGCGATTGCCTCCGCCATCGCGCCGATCAGCCTGTCCTTGATGTCGCGATCGAGCTTCATGGGTCAGGCCGCAATCCGGTTGCCATTGCGGTCGAAATAAAGCGGCCGCACGACCTCGATGGCAACATCATCGCCCACGCCGAGACTGGCATCGGGATCGGCCAGGGTGACCACATCGCCCTCGCCGACCTTGATATGCAGGTGATTGCGGTCGCCCAGATGCTCGATCCAGGTGACCTTGCCCCTGGCGGCGCCGGTGGCGGATTTCGAGATCTTCAGATGCTCCGTACGCACGCCGATGGTGGCGGCGGCATTGGGCGCTGAAACACCGGCCAGCATCTCGCGCGGCAGCAAATTGATGCCGGGCTGTCCGAGGCGCGCTGCAACATGGATGTTCGCCGGATTTTCATAGACTTCGCGCGGCGTATCCACCTGCACCAGCCGGCCATGTTCGATGACGCCGATGCGGGTCGCCATGGTCATCGCTTCGATCTGGTCATGGGTGACGTAGAGGATCGTGGCACCCAGATCCTGCTGGATACGCTTGAGTTCGAGACGAAGCTCGGCCCGCAGCTTGGCATCCAGGGAAGAGAGTGGCTCGTCCATCAGATAGACGGCCGGCCGGCGCACCAGCGCACGGCCGATGGCAACCCGCTGCATCTCGCCGCCGGAAAGGCGCGTGGCGCGGTTCTGCAGCTTGGAGGAGATGCGCAGCAGCTCCGCCACCTCGCCCACCTTGCGCTTGATCTCGGCTTCCGGCACGCGCCGGAGCGGCGAGCGCAGCGGAAAGGCCAGGTTGTCGAAGACGCTGAGATGCGGGTAGAGCGAATACTGCTGGAAGACGAAGGTCACGTCGCGCGCCGCCGGCGGCAGCTTCGTCACATCCTGGCCGTCGATGGCGATGTGGCCGGCATCCGGCTTTTCCAGCCCGGCAACCAGGCGCAGCGTCGTGGTCTTGCCGGCGCCCGTGGGGCCCAGCAACACCAGGAACTCGCCATCCTGGATGAAGAGCGAGAGATCGGACACGGCCCTCACGGTGCCGAACGTCTTGCTCACGCCCTGGAGGCTCACGTCAGCCATGGGCCGCACCATCCAGCAGGGCCGTGCGCACCGCCTTGCCGCTAGCCTTGTCGAACAGGGACAGCTTCTCGCGGCGGAAGTCCAGGCTGACCCGTTCGCCCCGGCGAACCGGCGTCTCGGCGGGTAGCCGCGCGCGCAGCGTGCCATGCCCCGTTGTGAGCGTGACAATCTGGGTGGTGCCGAGATATTCGGTACCGAAGATCTCGCCCTTGACCCCGCCGCCGTCGCGAAGCCGCACATCCTCCGGGCGGATGCCGAGGACCAGGTCGCGCGGCTCCATGTCTTCATGCACTTCCGGCACGCCAACGGCGCCTTCGCCGACCCGCACCGATTTGGCACCACGGCTCAACCCGCCATGGAAATCGAGGAAGTTCATCGGGGGGGAACCGATGAAGTCCGGCAAGAACCGGGGA
>CAZQLF010000199.1:0-2062 GCA_964594035.1 uncultured Rhodospirillaceae bacterium
CCTTGCGTCGGCCTTATTCGGCTGTCCGAAATTCCGGGTTGGTCCTCGGGGCCCGAAATGCTGGCCAATTCGCGCACTCCGTCAACAAACGGCGTCGTCCGTTTTTTCGCCTGGAACATGCCGTTCCACGCCGGGCATCACGCCTTCCCCGCCGTGCCGTTCCACGCGTTGCCGAAGCTGCATCGCCGCCTGGCACCGGCGCTGAAGGTCGTGAGCCCCGGTTACATCGCTGCTCAGCGTTCGATCCTCTCTGAACTCGGCCGTTAGTTCGCCGCTGCTCCGTCGTAAACGCGTGCGCGTAGCGCTTCGGCCAGCGCGGCGAGTTCGTCGGCAAGGACCCGGCTTTCCGTCAGTGGTTTCACATGCTCGCGCGCAAAGGCCAGAAGCTTCGCCAGTGCCGGCGGAGCCTCCCGCTCCGTGACGAAGAAGGCCTGCGAAGCGACCACGGCGAGCATCGCCAATCCTGCTTCCAGGCAGCGCCCGGCTTCCTCCTGCGCGCGCCAGGCAAAAAAGCTCGGCGGCGCTACGTCGTTCTGACCGAAACCACCGCCTTCACTTCCCGGCAGGAAATTGCGCTGGGCCGCGCGGCGCGCCTGTTCGGCATAGCCCACCTGCACCATGCCGAGGCAACCGAGATATCCCTCCCCCTTCTGCAGTTGATCGGGCAGCAGTGAATAGCGCCCATCGAGCAGCTTCGACGTGTGGCGATCGGTGAGCAGGCAGAGATCGGCCACGGCGGCGGCGACATTGTCCATGGCGGGATAGGCCATGCCGTTGTGATAGCCGCCGGTGCTGAAGATCCGCGGCTTGCCGCCATCGCGCGGCGAAAGAAAGACGGGATTGTCGGTGATGGCGCGCAGCGACGTTCTGGCGGCAGTCTCAGCCGCCTCGACTGCGCGGCGATACTGGGCCAGGACACGCGGCAGGATGCGAAAGCTGACGGGCGCCTGATAGGGCCGCCGCTCGGTGCTTCCCCCGGCGATCAGACTGCGCAGCCGCGACAGAGTGGCGACCTCCGCCGGATCGCCCCAGAGTTCTTCCAGGTCTTCGCCGAAATGGGCGAGCGGCACCTTGAGGGCTTCCGACGACAGGGCGAAGACTTCTTCCGTCAGCGCCAGGCGCCGGCGACCAGCGAGTGCGGTATCCGCCAGCAAGGCGCTGGCACAGGGCGAGCCGTTCACCAGGGCGAGCATCTCCTTCTCGCCCAGCGCGAAGCCTTCGGCCACGGCGTTGAACAGCGGCGCCAGTCCGGTGATCTCGCCAGCCCCGCCCTGACCGGTCATGCTGACCTTGGGCAGCGGACCGTCGGCCAACAGCGCGGCGATCCCCGCCGCGAGCTGCGGGCTGATGGCGGAGTGGCCCTCAACGAAGTTCGTCAGGCGGGCAAAGACGATGCCGCGGGCCACCCGCTCCGGCAGCGGAGGCCCGAAGGCGACGTAAGAGCCGTGGGGTAGCTTGCGCGCATGGTGCCTGCGCTCCTCGGGGCTGTAGCGCAGTCGAGCGTGCTGGCCATAGCCGCTGGTTACGCCATAAACCGTGATCTCCGGATCGCTATCGATCAGCGCCAGGAACTGCGCGCGGGTCTCCGCCATCCGCGCCAGGGCAGTCTTGGTAAAAGCAACACCCTCCGCCTGCCATGCTGCCCGGTGAAAATGGTCCAGGGTAAAGTCGGCACGCGAGGTGAGATCAATTGTCATTAACGGCTCCTGACTGCTCGATACGCGATATGACCACGGGCACCCGGGGCTTGCCCAGCAGTGCCTTCAGCGCCCTTCTTGAAGTGAAACATCACCAGAGCTCGTCAAAATTAACTATTGAAACTATTGCATACTGAATCGGCTTTTTGACCGCCGAGACAAGTACGGTCAAGCCAAGCTTTTCGGCGGAGGGCTTGCATTTGTCGGGCTTGCCCCGCAGACTAATCGACGGCGGGCGGTCGGGGGAACCGCGGCACGTTTCTTAACGCTCATTTTTAGGCGTTAGAGGTGCCGAGGAAGGCCCGGCCGGTTAGCCACGGCCATGATTTTAGGCAGGGCAGGCTTAATGAGTGATCATAATGCAG
>CAZQLF010000199.1:2072-6194 GCA_964594035.1 uncultured Rhodospirillaceae bacterium
CCAAGCTTTTCGGCGGAGGGCTTGCATTTGTCGGGCTTGCCCCGCAGACTAATCCATGGGGGGCGGGCGAGGGAAATGTGGAGTGATTTTAACGCTCATTTTAGGGCTTAGAGGTGTGGAGGAAAGCTCGGCCGGTTGGCCACGGCCATGATTTTAGGCAGGGCAGGCTTAATGAGTGATCATAACGCAGGCGGCGGGGCCGAAACCCGCGGCAAAGTAAAGTGGTTCAATCCGGAAAAGGGATTTGGCTTCGTATCGCCGGCCGACGGATCGCCGGATGTATTTTTGCACGTTTCGGCGCTGAAAGCGGCCGGGCTGCAGGATGCACCGGAAGGTTCGACGATCGTTTGCGAAGTCGGCCCGGGTCGCAAGGGTGTGCAGGTTCTGCGCGTCATCACCCTTGATACGACAACGGCGGTCGAACGCCCGCCGCGTCGTCCGATGAATCGCGACCGCTAAAAAGCGGCGACTCCGCGCGCGGGCGGATCGGTATCTTCAGAGTGCGGTGGACCGGAGCGAAACCGGACGTGGTAGTCTTTCGCCCGATTTTGACCTGATTGGGCCGTTTCACCGCGATGAATTTCGACACCCGCAGTTTCCGCAGCGCTCTCGGCACGTTTGCAACCGGCATTACCGTCGTCACCTCCATCGGCCCCGACGGCGAGCGGCTGGGATTCACGGCCAATTCCTTTAATTCCGTCTCACTCGACCCGCCGCTGGTGCTGTTCAGCCTGGACCGGCGCGCTTACAGCCTGAAAGCGTTCGAGGCCGCGGGCGTCTTTGCCATCAACGTGCTGCGCGAGGATCAGGAGCAGGTTTCCACGGCCTTCGCCCGTGCGCTGTCGAACAAGTGGGATTCCGTCACCTTTGAGACCTGGGAGACCGGCTGTCCGATCCTGGCCGATGCACTGGCCAATTTTGAATGCGAGACGAAGTCCATGCATGACGGCGGCGATCACGTGATTTTCGTCGGCCAGGTGCTGGCGCTGCGTACCGGTGAAGGCCGGCCCCTGCTCTATTATCGCGGCGCCTATCGCCAGCTGGTCGAGACAAGCTAGCGCCTGATCGCCGCGTGGCCCGGCATTCGCCACTGAACCAATTTCAAACCAAAATCGGCGAATGGGCGGCAAATCCTTGCCGCGCGAAATGCCCATCGTGTAGGCTCGCCAGCGACCGGCAATTCAAGGGCTTCGACGCTCGGCGGCGGGCCAAAAAAAATCCTGAAGGCGAGGAGGCAAGATCATGAGCCAGACGAAAAAATGGGGCGAAGAGGATTTCTGGGGCCTCGGCTATGAGTGGGATCCCCAATGGCTGCTGACCGACAAGCAGAGGGAGCTGCAGTCCAAGATCATCGACCTCGCGCGTACCACGCTGCGCGACAACGCGGTCGAATCCGACAAGAAGCTGCTGTTCCCGCGCAAGAATTTCGAGGCGCTGGCCAAGCTCGGGCTGCTCGGCCTCATCGTGCCGAAAGAGCTAGGCGGCATGGGCGAGAACCATGTCGCTGCCGCCATGGCGGTGGAAACGATCGCGCGCTACGGCTGTCCTAGCACGGCCATGTGCTACACAATGCATTTGGGCGCCGTTGCCGCTGCCTGTTTTCGTTATCACAACAACGACACCCTGAAGAAGGTGCTGTCACGCCTCGACAAGGACGTGTTCATCGGCACCCTCTCCTACTCCGATCCAGAAACCGGTTCGCACTTCTGGTATCCGGTTTCCTCCGGCGCCGAAAAAGTCGACGGCGGCTGGAAGGTGCGCAAGAAAGCCTCCTGGACGACCTCAGGCGGTTTTGCCGACTGGTACATCATCCAGACCACGAGCCCGGATTTCGGCGGCAACTATGCCGACCTTTCCTGCTGGCTGATCATGGGCAACGAGGTGAAGGCAGAGCCCTCGAAATGGGATGGCCTTGGCCTGCGCGGCAACCAGTCCGGCACGCTGGAAGTCGACAACATCGTCGTCCCGCCGGACCGCCTGGTCGGGCCGAAGGGCGACGGGGCCAACTCCAACGACGAATGCGTCGATCCGTTCTTCCTGCTCTGCTCGTCGTCGTGCTGGAACGGCATTTCGCTCGCCGTCATCGACATCGCCAAACGTCACACCACATTCAAGCGTCACGCCGATGTCGGCATGCGGGTGGCCGACTATCCGACCATCCAGGACTATGTCGGCGAGGCGATCAGCGATACCAACGCCTCACGCGCCTTGACCTACCAGATGGCCCAGGCCATGGACGTGGCCACCAACAACTGCGACTGGTCGATCCACAAGGACCTGACCAAGCTGCCGCGCGCCCAGTATCTGCACTGGATGTGGCAGGTGAAGTTCAACGCGGCCAAGAATGTCGCCCATGCCGTCGACAAGATGCTGCATGCTTGCGGGGGCACCGGCTACAAGCCGGGCCTCGGCATCGAGCGCTACTTGCGTGACGGCAAGGCCGGCTGGGTGATGGGCCCGACCAACGAGGTGCTGCGCCAGTTCATCGGCAAGGCCTCGCTGCTGGGATTCTCGACCCTCGACTACTGGAACCAGGCGGTGAACGAGCGCGTGCTGAACAACGAGATCAAGAAGCTCGACCACGCCGGCAAGAAGGCGCTGGCCGAGAAGCTGATGAAAGAGGCCGGCGCGAAGGCGGCGGAGTAAAGCGATCACCGACCATCGCGGTTTCTTTTCACATAAGTATCGGGGGGAGGCCGGAGGCCTCCCTCTTTGCTTTGCAGGCTTGCTCCTGCTGATGGCGATCGTGCTGGGGACGGATGACCCAGCGCTGGCCGATACCGCGTGGGCAACCACCACCTATCAGCAGGCGGAGAAGTTTTTCCAGGCCGGCCAATACCCCCAGGCTCTCGCCCTCTTTGAGCAGATCATCGCCCGCGAGCCCACCGCCAAACTCTCCTATTGCCGCGCGGGAACTGCGGCCGCTGGTGCGGGCGACCTCAAGAAAGCCATCGCCTATTACAAGAGTTGCGAAGCGCTCTATCCGGATTCCCTGCTGCCCCGCGCCGAGCTGGTGAAGCTCTACCAGATTTCCGGTGCCATCGCCGATCGCGACCGTGAGCGCAACGGGTTGCTGACCCTGCACCTGACCACGACGCGGCCGGAGACCAAAGCGATCGATCACTACATCCGGGACATATTCACCGTCGGCCAGCGCAGCGTGATCGCCTGGGAATATTTTGACCTGACGGGCGACTGGCCCACCCGCTACCGGTTCTTCGTTATCGACGACTCCAACAACGCGCTGTTTGCCATCGCGCTCAGCTCATCGCAGCAGGCCCAGGCCAATGCACCCACGATCCTCGGCCACCCGGCGAAGGCCCGCGTCTTTCATCTCGACCTTCAGCAGGACAACACCATCACGACCCTCAAGGTCTTCGAGGGCGAACCCAATTATGACACGGTGAAACCGCTGGCCATCACCGCCATCCTCCATAATGAGGACACCACGGCGACGCCTTGAAGAGCCTCAGCGCGGCGGGCCGTTCTCGAAGCAGTAATAGAGCGTCTGGAAGCCGGAGCGGAAATTGAGGACGCGGGGCAGGACGGATTCCGGTGCTGTACCGCGCACGACAATCTCGGCGATGAAATCGGCGATTTTCTCCATCTCCGCTTCCTTCATGCCAAAGCGCGTGGCCTCGATAGTGCCGATACGAAGCCCGCTCGGGTAATCCCAGTCTTCCGGCTTGTCGCTCGGCAGCAAATTCTTGTTCACGATGATATTGGCGCGTTCGAGCTTCTGCGCGGCGGCCAGGCCGCGGTCATATTTGCCGACGTCGGCGATGGCCTGGTGCGTGGTGGTGAAACCCTTCTTCGCGCCCAGCATCGGAATGCCGCGTTCCTGCAGCCCCTTGGCCAGCGCCTTCGCGTTGCGCACGATCTGTGCCATATAGGCCGGGCCGAAGGCGATTGCTTCGGCTGTGGCGAGCGCCAGCGCCGCCACGCGGTTGACCTGATGGGTCGCGGCCCAGACCGGGAAGACAGCCGTGGTGATCGGCTCAGTGATCGCGGGATCGTCCCAGACGATGATGCCCGATTGCGGGCCGCTGAAGGTCTTGCCCGCCGAACCGGTCATGATGTCGGCGCCTTCCGGCAGTGGGTCCTGGAACTGGCCGCCGCCGA
>CAZQLF010000200.1:0-4169 GCA_964594035.1 uncultured Rhodospirillaceae bacterium
AACTGGTGACGCGCTACAGCGATCCGGGGCGCGAGCGCCACAGCCTGCAGATCGAAATCAACCGGCGCCTCTACATGGACGAGGCGAATGTCGCCAAGACGGATGGGTTCGATGCGTTGAAGGGCAATCTTCGGTGTCTCATGAACCAGGTCGCCGCGTACGCGAAAGACAGCGTTTAGCGTCCACAGGGAGGTTACCGTCGAAGACTCAAGGCGCCAATCTTTGCTGCATGCCCTTCATAGGGCTCCCGGGCCGAGCCCTTGGTATTGCCGCAATCCCGTACCATCGGCGCTAGGCCCGTTGCGATGGGTGAGATCCAAGGTTCGCGACCACATCAGCCTGCTCGTGGATCTCGACAACTGCCCCTATCTGGCGCTCCCGTTCTATGTCTGGTTCCGGTCCCTGGAGGACGGCAGGGTGCTTCTATGGCGTCAGCTACGCTCTGCTGACCAGCACGTCATGGTCGAGATCGCCCATCTGGGGCAACTGCGGCCTCTTGAGGAGCTGGAAGCATGGTCACGCCAAGCTCCGGAGCCGGATGGCCCGTATTATTCGGTAGCACCCGAATTTAGAGAGACGTTTCGATTTAATCCCGCTATTGACGCAAGGAAGCATCGGATCGCTTTTCCCAAGGGCTTTGCCGACGTGCCGGAGTTTTTCGTAGTCGCTGACAACTTGCTTGTACCGGTCATTCCAGACGGGGCGAACCGCTGCGTCTACGCGGTTGATGGTAGGGCCGGAACAATCGACGTCCTCCCGCAAGACTGGTTCAACCGAGGCCCGATCGACATTGGCTATGAATGGATCACCCAGATTACGCGAGATCCTGCAACAGGGCGATTGATTGGCGGTGGAATTAGAATCAAGAATTTCGTTCTTGATGAGACGGGCCGAAACATCGAGGCGCGATTCTAGATCGGCAAAAAACTTCGCTCAAGGCTCGAACTGTTCGCGCAAAATGCGCTCTTCTCCTCTTTTTTCCTCGCCCCCATTCTTCATGGGGGAGAGGAAAGGTGAGGGGGTGTCGATGGCGAGTTCGATGTCTGTCGCCTTGAACACCCTCACCCCGGCCCTCTCCCGCTTCTGAGCGCGGGAGAGGGAGCAGCCGACTAAGGTTCGAACTGCTCGCGCAAAATGCGTTCTTCTCCTCTTTTTCCCTCGCCCCCATTCTTCATGGGGGAGAGGAAAGGTGAGGGGGGTGTCGATGGCGAGTTCGATGTCTGTCGCCTTGAACACCCTCACCCCGGCCCTCTCCCGCAGGCGGGAGAGGGAGCTCATAGGCGCTCGCCGTTTGAGAGACTTCAGGGTTCGAACTGCTCGCGCAGGATGCGCTCTTCCAGATTGTGCTCGGGATCGAACAGCAGCTTCAGCGACACTGCGCGGTCCTCATGCACGGAAACTTCGCGCACGTCGCGCACCTCGGCTGAGTCGGCGACCGCCGATACCGGACGCTTGGCGCTCTCGAGGATCTCCATCACGACTTTCGCCGAATGCGGCAGCAGGGCGCCGCGCCAGCGCCGCGGGCGAAAGGCGCTGATGGGGGTCAGCGCCAGCACGCCGGAGCCCAGCGGCAGGATCGGCCCGTGGGCCGAGAGGTTATAGGCAGTGCTGCCCGCCGATGTGGCCAGCAGCACACCATCGCAGATCAGCTCCGGCATGCGCACAACGCCATCGACGGTGATCTTGATCTTGGCGGTCTGGGCTTTTTCGCGCAGCAGGGAGACTTCGTTGATGGCGCGCGCGCGCACCGTCTTGCCCGAACGCGTGCGCGCCGTCATCGCGAGCGGATGCAGCTTCACGGCCTGCGCTGCGGTCAGGCGCCCCAGCAAATTGGCCTCGCTGTACTTGTTCATCAGGAAGCCGACGGTCCCGCAATTCATGCCGTAGATGGCCGTGCCGCGCGGCATGAAGCGGTGCAGGGTCTCCAGCATCATGCCGTCGCCGCCGAGGGTGACGATGATATCGGCCTTGTCGGGCGGGACCTGCGGATAGCGCTTGCTCAACCGGCGCAGCGCACGGCGTGCAGCCTCGGTATCGGCGGCAAGAAGTGCTATGGCCGGTTCGGAATTGCTCGTTCGGCGCCGTTCAGGCATGGCGAGGGACTATATCGGCTTGCCAAGGCGAGGGCGAGCATCCAAGCTTCCGCCATCATCTCAAGGGGGATCGCCGCGATGTATCGCCATATCTTTGCTGCCCTGGTGCTTGTGCTCGCTGCGGCTCAGCCGCACCCGGTTTTTGCCGACGATCCGCAGGCCGGCTACTACTATCCCAAGCCCAAGTCGACGGAGACCTACCAGGCGCGGGTCGCGACCGTGCCCGATGCCGACCGCTCCCAGCGCATCGCCTTCATCACCGGCGTCGCCAAGGAAATCGCAAACCGGCCGTATGCGGCGGGGTATCTCATTTTTGCCAAGGGCGATGAAGCCGACAAACTCATTATCGTCGGCATGAGAGGCGATGAACTCGGCACCGTCTATCGCGCTCGTGCACTGCTGGCGACATTGACGGCGGCGGCGCGCTCGACCGAGTTCTTTCAGCAGAACCCCATCGCCGATTACGCTACGTTCCTCGATTTTCTGAAACTGCTGGGCTTCAAGCAGGTGACCATCACCGACGGCGTGGCCTTCGCCCATCAGATCAGGATCGAATAGCCCTTACTTCACCCGCCGGTGACGCTCATAGTGCGCGGAACGGCGGGCGCCGGGCGTCTGATCGCCTCACGTTGATGAACGTGAGGCGTGAATCAGCCGCCAATTTTATGAAATGAATTAGCCTCCCGTCACGCTCATGTAGCGGGGTACGGCCGGTGCTTGATGCCGCCTATCGATGATGAAATCATGGCCCTTGGGCTTGCGAGCGATTGCCTCGGTGATCGCCGCATCGAGCTGTGAATCGTCGCTGCTGGCGCGCAAAGGCGCGCGCAGATCGGCGGCATCCTCCTGCCCCAGGCACATATAGAGCGTACCCGTGCAGGTCAGCCGCACGCGGTTGCAGCTTTCGCAGAAGTTATGGGTCAGCGGCGTGATGAAGCCCAGGCGCTGCCCGGTCTCGGCGATGCGCACATAGCGCGCCGGACCGCCGCTGCGGTAGTCGAGGTCTTCAAGCGTCCAGCGCTGGGAGAGGCGCGCGCGCACCAGCGATAGCGGCAGATACTGGTCGAGGCGATTTTCGCCGCCGATATCGCCCATCGGCATGACCTCGATCATGGTCAGATCGAAGCCTTCGCGCCCGCACCATGCGATCAGGGCGTCGAACTCGTCTTCATTGACGCCCTTGAGCGCGACCGCGTTGATCTTGACGGCAAGGCCCGCGGCCTTGGCGGCGGCGAGACCCTCCGTCACCTGCTCCAGCCGGCCCCAGCGGGTGATGGCGGCAAACTTCCGCGCATCCAGCGTATCGAGGGAGACATTGACCCGGCGCACGCCGCAATCGGCAAGCTCGCCGGCATAGCGGGAAAGCTGGCTGCCATTGGTGGTCAGCGTGAGTTCCTCGAGAGCTCCCGAGCTTAAATGCCGGGACAGGTTGCGCACGAGGCTCAGGACGTTCTTGCGCACCAGCGGCTCGCCGCCGGTCAGCCGCAGCTTGCGCACACCGCGCCGCACAAAGGCGCTGCACAGCCGGTCGAGCTCCTCCAAGGTCAGGACCTCAGCCTTGGGCAGGAACGTCATGTTTTCCGCCATGCAATAGATGCAGCGGAAATCGCAGCGATCCGTCACGGAGACGCGCAGATAGGTGATAGCCCGGCCGAAGGGATCGATCATGTGGTTGTGCAGGGCGTTATGCATGGTGCTATACGGCGGAATATAGGGTGCCGAACCGGCCTTGTCGCCCCCCGGGGCTTTTCCCCCGAAATCCGCGAGATTTTAGGGTTTATCGTCGAGCCAGAAACTGTCCGGCCGGTAGAGACCGAAATAGGCGCCCGGCTCCCAGTTGTAGAAGTCCCGCTCCGGGATATTGCGCAGTTTCGGATTGACCGCCACCGGCTGGGGAACTTCGCCCACCAGCCCGATCGTGTAGACCTGGTCGGCATGGATCTTGACCATCTGGCGCCAGGCCGACGCCCTGTCGCTGTCCTTGGGCGAATCCCGCCATGATTTCCAGAGTTCCACCAGCTTCAGCACCTGAGGCACATCGATCTGGGTGCCCTTGGCGCCGCGCGTGCGTTCATA
>CAZQLF010000200.1:4179-6141 GCA_964594035.1 uncultured Rhodospirillaceae bacterium
CCCCCGGGCGGCCATTCCGGCGGCGATGCGCTGGAGGTCGCGGATTCGAATGGGTGATTCTGCGCCGTGGCCAGCCCCTCGGCCAGGCCGTCGCTGATGGACATCACCGTGCGGCCATCGACGATGCGATCGTGGAACTGGCTCGGCAGCGGTGCGCCGATCATCAGTTCGATGCCGATCTTGCGCCAGCTCTCCTGGATCAGGCGCAGGATGGCGACTTCGGATGGATCGGTACCTTGGGTTGCCACTATCAGCGATAGCAACCGGCCATCGGGCAGGCGGCGGATCTTGTATTTGTCGTCCAGCTTCAGGCCGATCTCGTCCATCAGCTCCTGGGCGCGGGCCAGGTCGAACTCGCTCCAGGCACGCTGGGCATCGGGTTCAAACAGCGGGGAATCGGGCAGCAGCGTGTTGGCTCGCGGCTTTGCCATGCCGGCATAGATCTGCTGGTTGATCGCATTGCGGTCGATGGCCAACGACAGCGCCCGGCGAAAGCGGACGTCGCGCATCAGAGTCTGCCAGACCGGATCGGCGGCGTTCTGATTGGGATAGAGCGCGAGTTCGGAGCCGCGGCCGCTGGGCCAGAGGTCGAGCTTGATCGTGCCCTTGCTTGCCGCATCGCGCAGCGCCGGCAGATCGGCCAGCGTCAGCCCCTGGGCCTGCAGATCGCTGCGGCCGGAGATCACATTCGCCAGCATCTCGGATTTGAGCTGCGGGATCAGCATCACCCGGTCGATATAGGGCAGCTGGCGGCCCTGTTTATCGACCCGGTGGTAATAGGGGTTGCGCACCGCGACATAGGCCTCGCTGCCGGGCCGGGTCAAGCTGATCCACGGCCCCAGCGTCGGCATGTCCGGGTTGCTGAGAAACAGCGGATCATCCTTCTGGCGATGGAGATCGGTCCAATCGTCCAGCTTGGCTTGCATGACCAGCACGCTGACCGCCCGCTTGCTGCTGTAATTGGGATTGAACTGCTTCAGGTAGTGCGCGGGCCGAAAGATGATCAGCGGCGCGGCACCGGCAATCGCAGGCAGGAAAGCCTGATTGGGCCAGGCCCAGCTGTAGCGCACGGTCGTCGCATCGATGATGTCGACCTTGGGCTTGGTACCGTTGACGATCAGGGCAGGGGGCAGGCCATCGGGACTGAGATCCGGATTGGTTGCCACATCTTCCCAGTAATAGCGGAAGTCCTCGCTGGTGAAGGGCGCGCCATCGGACCAGCGATGTCCCGGGCGCAGGTGAAAGGTGAAGATGCGCCCGTCTTCGACATCGAAGCTGGCCAGGATATCGGGCACCAGACGATAGCGGTCGTCATAGACGATCAGCCGCGAATACTCGAACGGCACCAGGCTGCGCGCATCGGAACCCTGGCCGATCAGGATGCGTAGCGTGCCGCCGGGCTTGCCGGGCTGCTTGCCCTCCGCCTTCATGTCGTCCACCAGGGGTATGGCCGGCAGGCGCGCCTCGATGGGTGGCAGGCTGCCTTCGGCGACGCGCTGCTGGAGCGATGGCGTTTCCTGGTAGGGGGCTGCTTGCGCCGCTGAGCCGTTACCGAGAAAGACTGCAAGCAACGAAAGGCAAACGAGTACGCGAAAGGCTCCCGGCGGCATGGCGGCGCATCTTACTGTCAGCCCGCGGCGTTCGGGAAGGAGCGTTGTTGACGATAAGCGCAAATGTCGCGGGGCCTTTTTGGGCCGCGGCGACCGGCCGGCAGGCTTGTGGAGTGCCGGGCGGGACCGCATATTCCCCCTATGGGCGATTTCCCCCAATGAGCAATTTCATCGTCAGGCCGAACCCCGCCGATCCGCGCCTGACCCGGCGCGTCTCGGGGCGCGACCAGGACGGCAAGGCGATCGAAACCGATGTGGTGGTCGAGCGCCCGCTGACCCTGTTCCTGAACGGGCAGGAGATCGTGACGATGATGACCATCGGCGATCATCCCGATTGCCTGGCGGTGGGCTA
>CAZQLF010000201.1:0-602 GCA_964594035.1 uncultured Rhodospirillaceae bacterium
GGCGTCATAGATCATCTGGCGCTGCTCGAGATCCGGCGAAAAGCGGGTGAGCGTCAGCGGCGCAGCGCTGCGTACGGGTGCGAAGCCCAAGACCGGCCCCATGCCCTTGGCCGGCATGGTCGGCAGCGCGATCTCGCTTTCGCCTGCGAACACGGTCAGCGTCACCAGCTCCGGCGAGGGCCAGACCATGGGCCAATAACAGGTGGAAAGCGAAACGCGCAGGCGTTCACCGGCGGCGAAGACATGCCCCGCTTCGGTCATCGGAACGCTGACGCGATATTTCCTGCCGGGTTCAAGCGCCGCTGGATTGGCGTGGCTCTCGCGATGGGTCAGGTTGAGCACGCCGTAACTCACGCGGGTGGCGGCGCCGTCGGCACCGAGCGTGCTGAGCCGGACCACGACGAGGGCCAGCGGCTTGTCGGATGAGAAGCTCAGCGTCACGTTCGGGCCGCCAATGATGGTCAGCGCATCCGTCAGCGGCCCGGAATCGAACACCCGCGAACCCGCATCGTCGATGCCCCGATCCAGGCGCAACCCCGGGGCCACCCTTCCCAAGCCAAAGGGCCCCCCCCCCCCCCCCGCCACGCCCCTGGTCTTTTGGG
>CAZQLF010000201.1:612-6140 GCA_964594035.1 uncultured Rhodospirillaceae bacterium
GGGGACCGGCGAGGGGTAAGCGCTGGCAGAGGACGCCGGCAATCCACAGGCCGGGCACGGCAACAGAGACAACGGCAAGAGAAGCCAGGACGACGAGGAATTTGCGTTTTCTGCTCCAGCCTTTAGGGCGCGGTAGGCGGGAGGAGCTGCGCGCGAAGGACACGGTTTTCGGGTGAGCTTCCCCGTTCGTTACCGGCGGCATCTCGGGGGCCACCTTGCCCAGGCCATAGGCGCACCACTCGCCGCCGGCAACGCCCGTGGTCTGTGGCGAGGACAGCGTCAGAGCCTTCACCGGCTCGGCCTTCGCCGCAAGCCCGGAGGCATTCAGCGCCAGGCGCTTCGTCTCCGTGGCAGCCGACGGCCATTTGTCGATCCCGACCCAGCGGCCGGGACGATAATCGTAATGGCCCTGTGGCGGCACGCTTTCCTGCACCCAAAGCCGCAGCGCTGGATCGTTCTCGACACCGGTCTTTTTGCCCTTGAGCCAGCGATCCCACCAGCGCACGCATTCCTGCAGGAAGCCGATGGCCGGGTCCGGCACGCCGCGATGCGGATAGAGATGGCCCCAGGGTCCGACGAGCCCTTTGCAGGGAACCTTCAGATTCTCGGTGAGATCGAAAACGGCGGCGGTGTAGCCATCGGCCCAGCCGCTGACCGACAACACCGGGCATTGAATGGCGCGGTAATCCTCGCAGACCGAGCCATGGCGCCAGAAATCGTCACGCCGCTGGTGGTCGAGCCAGATCGCCGGGAACGGTTTGACGATCTCCAGCCGCTCGAGCCAGCGTTGGCGCCAATCCTTTCCCACCATGACGGGATCCGGCGGCAAGGCGGCATAGGCGAAGAAGGCGCCGCCCCAATCCATGTTGTCGGCGATGATGCAGCCGCCCATGAAATGCGCGTCGTCGGCATAGCGGTCGACTGTCGAGGAGAGCGAGATCACCGCCTTCAGCGCGGGCGGGCGGCGCGCCGCCACCTGCAATCCATTGAAGCCACCCCAGGAGATGCCGATCATGCCGACGGCGCCGCTGCACCAGGGTTGGTCAGCGAGCCAGGCGATGATCTCCAACGCATCATCCTGCTCGAGCTTCAGATATTCGTCGTGGATCAAGCCATCGGAATCACCTGTGCCGGTGATGTCGACGCGCGCACAGGCATAGCCCTGGGCTGCGATCCAGGGATGGGTCGCCTCATCGCGCATCCGGGTCCCGTCGCGCCGGCGATAGGGAATGTATTCCAGGATCGCCGGCACGGGATTCTTCTCCGCATCCAGCGGCAGCCACAGCCGTGCAGCGAGGCGCCGGCCATCCTTCATGGGAATCCAGGCAAGCTCGATCGAGCGAACCTTGCCGGAGACGTCGTCGATGATGGGTTGGGTATTCATGATGATCGCCAGGCGAAAGGGCAGTGGATTGAACAATCCGGTGTTTGAACTGTCAACGCGGCTCGGCCATAGTCGCGGCTCGTCGTCGCCGAGAGCAGGGGCGCACCATCGATCAGCGGTTGCAACAGTCGGGCGACTGGATTTTTCCAACCCAGATCCGCTTCGGGACGGGAAGGCTGGCTGAGCTTGGCGATGTCTGCCGGCGTCTCGGTATGGCGCGGCCTCTCATCGTCACCGATCGCGGCCTGGCGGCAACGCCGATTGCAGCAGCCGTCATGCAGGCGGCAGCACAGCATGGCGTCACGCCGACGCTCTATGGTGCGGTCGGGGAGAACCCGACCGGCGAGGATGTGGGCGCGGGCGCCGCTGCATTCAAAAAGGCCGGATGCGATGGTGTCATCGCCCTGGGCGGCGGCAGCGGGCTCGATTGCGGCAAGGCGGTTGCGGTCCTGGCCGGCTGTGGCGGATCGCTCTGGCGTTTCGCCTGGCCCGATCATGAGGCCGCGAGCAGCGAGCCGGGGTGCTATCCCGTCATTGCGATTCCAACGACGGCGGGCACCGGGGCGGAGGTGGAGACCGCTTCGATGATTACCGATCCGACACCGGCCAAGAGGGCCATCGTCCATCCGGGGATGCTGCCGAAGGCGGTGATAGCCGATCCGGAACTCACCATCAGCCTGCCGCCACGCCTGACGGCGGCGACCGGCATGGATGCCTTGAGCCACAATCTCGAAGCGTTGTGCGTGCCGGTCTTCAATCCCATGGCCGATGCGATCGCGATCGAGGGCATCGTGCAGATCGCCCGATATCTGCCTACCGCCGTGACCGAGCCAGCGAACATCGAGGCGCGGTCCGGCATGATGGCGGCCGCCATCATGGGCGCCACATCCTTCTGCAAGGGGCTCGGCGCCATGCATGCCCTGAGCCACGCCATCGGGGCCCTGCATGAGCGTCATCATGGGCTCACCAATGCCGTGGTCATGCCCTATGTGCTCGCCTTCAACAGGCCGGCGATCGGTCCGCAGCTCGAGCAAATCGCAGCGGCGCTGAAGCTGAAAGGCGAGCCGTACGCGGCAGTCGAGGGCTGGATCCTTTACCTGCGCCGGCAGGTTGGCATTCCCAATACACTGGCCGGGCTCAATATCGGCCCCGGCGACTTCCCCGCGATCGCCAAACTCGCCGCGATCGATGGCTGTGCCGCCACCAATCCTGTCCCCCTCGATGAAGCTTCGCTGATGTCAATCCTGAAGGCCGCTGCATGAACAAGGTCCGCCATATCGAAACCATGTGGATCCCCATGTCCGACGGGGTGAAGCTCGCGGCCCGCGCCTGGCTTCCGGAGGACGCCGAGAAGAATCCCGTGCCGGCGATCCTGGAATACATCCCCTATCGCCGGCGCGACGGAACGCGGCTGCGTGATGACGAAACACATCCGTGGCTCGCCGCGCATGGCTATGCCTGCATCCGTCTCGACATTCGCGGCACGGGCGATTCCGAAGGCGTGATCCTCGATGAATACCTGAAGCAGGAACAGGACGACGCGGTCGAAGCCATCGCCTGGCTCGCCGCGCAACCGTGGTGCAGCGGCAACGTCGGGATGATGGGAATCTCCTGGGGCGGCTTCAACGCGCTGCAGGTGGCGGCGCGCCGGCCGCCGGCCCTGAAGGCGATCATCACGCTGTGCTCGACCGACGACCGCTACGCCGACGACATGCATTACATGGGCGGCATCCACATGACGGGGAATCTGGAATGGGGTTCCAGTTTCTTCTCGATCATGGGGCAATCGCCCGATCCGCTGATCGTCGGTGACCGGTGGCGGACGATGTGGCGCGAGCGGCTGGAAGCGGTGACGCCGCCCTATGCCACCTGGCTGCACCACCAGACGCGCGATGCCTATTGGAAGCACGGTTCGGTGGGCGAGGACATCGGTGCCATCACCTGCGCGGTCTTCGCTGTCGGCGGCTGGGCCGATGCCTATACCAACACCGTGTTTCGCCTGTTGCGGGATCTGAAGGTGCCGAAGCTCGGCCTCGTCGGGCCCTGGGGCCACAAGTATCCGCATAAGGGTGTGCCCGGCCCCGCCATCGGCTTTCTAAATGAAGCGGTGCGCTGGTGGAATCACTGGCTGAAGGGCAGCGACACCGGCATCATGGGTGAGCCGGTGCTGCGCGCCTATGTCCAGGATTCGGTTCCGCCCGCCAGTCACTGCGACATCAGGCCGGGACGCTGGGTCGCGGAAAGCGCCTGGCCGCCGAAGGGCGCCGAGAGCCGTCGATTCCATTTGAATGAGGAAGGCCTCGGCGATGTGGCGGGAAAACCCACGAAGCTCACCATCAACTCGCCGCAGACCACAGGCATGGCAGGTGGTGAATGGTGCCCGTATGGTCTGGGCGGTCTCGGCCCCGAATTGCCCACTGACCAGCGCGCCGACGACGCCTTCTCGCTGGTGTTCGATGGATTCCCGCTGTCAGGGCCGCTGGAATTCCTCGGCGCGCCGGTCATCGAACTGGAGCTGGCGTCCGATCAGCCGGTCGCCCAGATCGTCGCGCGGCTGAACGATATCGCGCCCGATGGCCAGGTGACGCGGGTTACCTATGGCGTGCTCAACCTCACCCATCGCGATGGCCATGCGGACCCCAAGCCGCTGGTGCCGGGCCAGCGCACCAAGGTGCGCCTCCAGCTGAACGATGCCGGCCATCGCTTTGCCGCCGGTCATCAAGTCCGTGTGGCATTGTCGACGGCCTATTGGCCGATCATCTGGCCGGCGCCCAAACCGGCGGTGCTGACCATTCACGCCGGGTCGTCGTCATTGTTGCTGCCGGTGCGCTCACCCCGGGCCGAGGATGCGAAGGTCAAATTCGGCCCGCCGGAAAAATCGCCGCCGGGGGCGAGCACGGACATACGCCCCGGCAAGGTCTACCGGCACATCAGCTACGATGTGGAAAGCGGGCGCCAGCATATCGAGGTGCTGCGCGACGATGGACGCGCCCGCATCGAGGAGATCGGCGTCACCACCGATTTCCACAAGATGCTGCATTACGACGCCGATCCGAATTCAGCGGCCGCCGCGCGCGCCGCGGCCGACTACGACATTCGCCACACCAACGATCAGGGCTGGGATACGCGCATCCGCACCCACTCCGCGATCGCCTGCACGGAGCAGGACTTCATCGTCGAGGCAGACATCGAGGCCTTCGAGGGGGAACGGCGGATCTTCTCGCGGAGCTGGACGGAGAAGATTCCCCGAAGGCTCGGCTAAGACAATCGGGAAGATTCGATATGTGAGAAGGGTGGCAGGCAGCCAGGGCTCACAAATCCTCGGGCATCCGCCAGGGGTGCTATCGCACCGCCACCCAGCGAGTGGTAGGGTGTAGAGAATTCGGGAGGACACCGATGGCAGCGGCAGTCAATGAGCAGCTGCTGGACGAGCGCCTGGCCAAGCTCGAAAAGGCTCGGACTTGGAGCCCCCGGCTGCTGTCAAAGCTCGAGAGCCACATGCGGTCGGCCGAAGATGAAGGCCTGTTCCGCATCAACCCTTTCACTTTCTCCCGCGACAAGAACCTCAACGTCAGCGAAGTCATCGACCTTCTGCTGCACGCCACATCCGTTGGCCTCTTCGACATGGACTGGCAGTTGCTCTGCCAGCAATGCTCCTGCGTCGTCGAAAGCTTCGGCAGCCTCAAGGGTCTGCATAACCAGTTTCACTGCAACCTCTGCCAGGTCGACTACGAGGCGACCCTGGATGATTATATTGCCATTACCTTTACGGTCAGCCGCGAGATCCGCGATATTGCCTTCCATCACCCGGAGCGCCTATCGGCCCGCGACTACTTCCGAATGGGCGGAACCCCGGACGGCGTGCTGCCCGACGGCACGCGCTTCATCGATTTCCAGGCGAAGGTCATCAAGGCTGCAGGCTTTCTGCCGCCGCATGAAACCACAAAGATCACAATAGAGATGGAGGGTGAGGGAGTCGCCCTGGGCGTCAGCCCGGAAGGTAGAGCGGCGGTGCTTTACACAGTCGATGGGCCGGCGGCGCCGGGCGAGCAGGTGGATCCCGTGCATTTCGAGCAGCCCGTTCACGCGCACCCCACCGGCAGGCTATCGCCCGGCCGGAACACGTTCGCGGTCGAAAATGCCA
>CAZQLF010000202.1:0-6129 GCA_964594035.1 uncultured Rhodospirillaceae bacterium
GCATTCGCGCAAGGAGAGATCGCCCGCCACGCTCGCGCCCAGCAGGCTGAGCCCCGGCAGGTGGCTGTTCTTGAGGCTGAGATTGTGGGCGACGCTCAGACGCTCGAAATTGGCGCCGCGAGAGATGCTGATCGTGTTGAAGTCGGCGCTGCCTGCGATCGTCGCGCGCACCAGGCTGAGATAGGCAACCTCGGCCCCGTCGTTGAACTTGAGGTTGGCGCCGAACTTGGTGCCATCGAGGTTGAGCAGGCTGGTAAAGCGCGAGCCGGCAAAGGAGACATCCTCGGAATCGTTCAACCCGTGGAAGTCGACATTGCCGAGAAAGTCGGAGCGCTCCAGCGCCAGTTCGAATCCCGGTGCTGCATTGCCCAGGGCGAGAGCATCGGCGAAATGCGCGCCGGCGATATGCACGCCGTAATGCGGCACCTGGGAGCGCACGGCCGGATCGAACAGCAGCGCGTTCATGAACTTGGCCGAGATATCGTTGGCAAAAGCCGGCATGCCAGGGTCGCCGGCGGCAAAGTCTGCCTGCTTGCCGGCGCAGATCCGCGACCAGGCCCAGGTCTCGGATTCCTTCCAGCCCGGCTTGGCGGCCGCCAGGCAGCTGGCCATATCCTCGCCATGGGCGGGGCCGCCGGGAATGGCGGCGGCGATCAACAGGGCGATCAGGCCCAAAGCGAGACGGTTGCGCTGCATGGGGCGATTTGAGGCTTATCTGACTCTAGGTGTATCTGTAGGGAAAACCGAGCTTTTCTCTAGCAGGAGAGGGCCGCCGCGCATAGACGGCGAAGGAAGCGCTCCGATATACTCGGGCGGCGATAAAGGGGTGGATCGTGAGCGGTTTTCCGAAGAAAACGCTGGCCGATTGGGAGAAGCTTGCCGCGCGGGACCTCGCCGGCAAGCCGTCTGATTCGCTCGCCTGGACCACGCCCGAGGGCATCGCCGTCAAACCGCTCTATACGGCGAGCGATCTCGAGGGCCTGGAAAATCTCGAGAGCCTGCCGGGCTTTCCCCCCTATCTCAGGGGCCCCCGCGCCACCATGTATGCCGGCCGGCCCTGGACCATCCGCCAATATGCGGGCTTCTCTACCGCCGAGGAATCCAACGCCTTCTATCGCCAGAACCTGGCCGCAGGGCAGATGGGCCTTTCCATCGCCTTCGATCTCGCAACCCACCGCGGCTACGATTCCGATCACCCGCGGGTGGTGGGCGACGTCGGCAAGGCGGGCGTGGCCATCGACAGCGTCGAGGACATGAAGATCCTGTTCGACGGGATTCCGCTGGAGCGCATGAGCGTCTCCATGACCATGAACGGCGCCGTGCTGCCGGTGCTGGCATCCTACATCGTCGCGGGCGAAGAACAGGGTGTGGACCGCCGCCAGCTTTCCGGCACGATCCAGAACGACATCCTGAAGGAGTTCATGGTCCGCAACACCTATATCTATCCGCCCGGACCATCGATGCGCATCGTCGCCGACATCATCGCCTACACGGCGGCGCAGATGCCGAAGTTCAACTCCATCTCCATCAGCGGCTATCACATGCTGGAGGCGGGTGCGACGGCGGTCCAGGAACTTGCCTTCACCATTGCCGATGGCGTCGAATATGTCCGCGCCGCGCTGTCGCGGGGCCTCGCCATCGACGCGTTTGCGCCGCGGCTCTCCTTCTTCTTCGGCATCGGCATGAACTTCTTCATGGAGATCGCCAAGCTGCGCGCCGCTCGCGTGATCTGGGCGAAGCTGCTGCAGCCTTTTTCGCCCAAGGATCCGGCGAGCCTGGCGCTGCGCACCCATTGCCAGACCTCCGGCGTCAGCCTCACGGCCCAGGATCCCTACAACAACGTCATCAGGACGACGATCGAGGCCCTGGCCGCGGTGCTGGGCGGAACCCAGTCGCTGCACACCAACGCCTTCGACGAGGCGCTGGCACTGCCCACGCCTGCCTCCGCGGCGATTGCCCGCAACACACAACTCATCATCCAGGAAGAAAGCGGTATCACCCACACGGTCGATCCGCTCGCGGGGAGCTATTACGTCGAGGCATTGACGGCTTCGCTTGTCGCCGAAGCCGAAAAGCTGATCGGCGAAGTGGAAAAGCTGGGCGGCATGACGCGGGCGGTTGAAGCCGGCATGCCGAAGCTGCGCATCGAGGAGGCGGCCGCGCGCCGCCAGGCCCGCATCGATCGCGGCGAAGAGGTGATCGTCGGCGTGAACAAATATGCGGGCAACAAGGACGCACCCGTCGAGATCCTGAACATCGACACGTCCCGGGTGCGGGCAACCCAGATCGCGCGGCTGGCCCAGGTGAAGGCCTCACGCGATCCATCCAAGGTTGAGGCGGCGTTGCAGGCGCTCACCAGGGGTGCAGCGGGCGATGCCAATTTGCTGGCGCTCTCCGTCGATGCGATGCGCGCGCGCGCCACGGTGGGCGAAGTCTCGACGGCGCTGGAGACAGTGTTCACCCGTCATCGCGCCACGACACGGGCCATCGCCGGCGTCTATGGCGCTGCCTATGAGGGCGATCCGGAATACCGGCGCATCCAGCAGGATGTGGCGGCGTTTGCCGAGGAACGCGGCAGGCGCCCGCGCATGCTGGTGGTGAAGCTCGGCCAGGATGGCCATGACCGCGGCGCCAAGGTGATCGCCACTGCCTTTGCCGATATCGGCTTCGATGTCGACATCGGGCCCATGTTCCAGACACCCGAGGAAGCGGCCCGCCAGGCCATCGAAAACGACGTCCATGTCATCGGTGTGTCGACCCAGGCGGCCGGGCATCGCACGCTGGTGCCCCAGCTGATCGAAGCACTGGCCGCGGCCAACGCCCGCGACGTGCTGGTGGTCACGGGCGGCGTCATCCCGCCCCAGGACTACGATTTCCTGCGCCAGGCCGGGGTGGCCGCCATTTATGGCCCCGGCACCAATATCCCGCACGCGGCGGCCGAGATTCTCGGCCTGATCCGCGGGCGTCGCCTCGCAGCCTAGCCCGCATTTCTCACAGGGATCACGATGGCGCCGAGGCGAATTTGGCAGAAGGCAAGGAAGGCGGCGACGCGCGATGGGGTTCCATCGGGCAAGCCGGCTGACGCAGCATGCTGGCAAATTCGCCCGGCCCTTCGGGTTGGGTTGCGCGGGTCGCCCGCGTCGTCGGCAAGCCTCGCCGATGGGCCGCCATCGCCTTCGACTTGCCTTCTGGCGGATCGCCACCGCGCAACGCCCAACGCCACGGCGATCCCTGTGAGAAATGCGGGCTAGGGTTCATCAACGCATGCGCATCCTCGACGACGGTCCCAACCGCATGACGTTCGGGATCGGGCTCTTCATCACCCTTCTCTGGATCATTGGCTTCATCCTCTACATCGATACCCAGATCGGCTGGGGCAATGTCGAGGTGCTGCTACCCAGCGAACAGGGCGGGCTTCTGGCGGGTCTCACCGCCCCCCTCGCCATGCTCTGGCTGTTTCTCGCTTTCCTGAAGCGCGGCACCGATGTCGAGCGCCATACCGAGGCGCTCCAGGCGGAGCTGCGCAAGCTTTCCTATCCGCTGACCGATGCGGAAGCCAAGACCATGCGCATCGCTGACGCGCTGCGCCGTCAGGCCGATGTGCTGAATGCCGCCAGCGACGGCGCCCAAACCAAGCTGCAGCAGACCGGCGAGGCGCTGGAGGCCCAGACCCAGCGGATCTCTGGCCTGACGGATTCATTGACTGGCAAGGTCGCCACGGCAGGCAAAGTGTTGCGCGACCACGTGGCCGATCTGGAAATCCAGCTGACCGATGCCGGGCGGCGTCTCGAAGATCAGGCGGGGAATTTTTCGACCCAGGTCGAGGCGGCGCGCCGCAGTCTGGCAGATCCGGTCGAGGAACTGGCGGCGCTCGGCGACAAGCTCGCGGCCCAGCCCGCTGCCTTCAGCAAGAATGCTCGCGAACAGGGCGCGGCCCTGATTGCTGCCTTCGATGCGGCGGGTCAGCGTTTCGTCAGAACCACCGACGGCCAGACCCAAATCGTCAACGCGGCTTTCGATGCAGCAGGCCAGCGCTTTGCCGAGAGCACCCGTGATCAGGCAGCAGTGCTGGTAACGGCGGCCGGCCGTGCGGCGAACGAACTCGAGGCGCAGCTGCGCGGCAAGGCCGAGGGGATGAATGCGTTGTTCGACCGACTGGCGGCACAGGGCCAGCGTGCCCAGGATGCGATGCAGGCCCATCTCTCCGATCTTGCGCAAGCGGGCGGACAGGCCGAGGCCATGGGCACGGCGTTGCGCGCCAATCTACAGGACAATGTCGCGGCGATCCGCGACACGGCGACCGAATCCGCCGGTGCCGCGAAGGATCTCGGCGCCATGCTGGAGCAGCGCGCCGCTGAGCTTACCCGCATCATCGAGGACCAGCACCGCCGCTTGGGCGAGACGATCACCGGCCGCGGCATTTCGCTTACCGAACTTGTGCATCGCCAGAACGAAGCACTGCTGGCCGATCTCGCCGGCGGCAGCGGCGAAGCAATCCGTCAACTACGGCTGGAAAGCGAAGGTGTTTTGAGCGCGCTGGACCAGGTGCATCGGCGCACCGAGATTCTGCGCGAATCCCTGCAGACGCAATCCCATGAGAGCACGACGATTGCCGACCGCATTGCGGTCGAAGCGCAAGCCATCGTCATATCGTTTCGCGCCGAAGCACAGTATCTCGCCAGCGCCACGTCCAAGGCTTCCCAGGATGCCCGCGAATTGGCCGAGCTTCTGCATCGCCAGGTGGCGGATATCGCGGAAGCCGCCCACAATGCAACCGACAGCGTGACCGCCCTTCAGGGTGACGTCGGCTCGCGCCTGCAATTGATCGCCTCGGAAACCGAAGCGGCCGCCGGACGTGCCGCGACGGTGGCCGAGACCTATCGCCAGCGCGCGCTCGAATTGGGCGAAGCGACGGAACGCGAGCATGGCCGCATCGCCGCCATCGGCCAGGCCATGCGCGAAGAAGCTGCTTCCCTCACCAAGGTTGCTGTCGACGCCGTGGAGCGCCAGCAGGCGGTGGCGGGCGCCTTCCGCCAACAGACCGATGAACTGGGCCGCGTGGTGCAGCAAGGAGATGCTCGCGTCGGGCACCTGCGTCAGGCGATACGTGATCTGACGGCGGAACTGGCCACCGCCGCAACCGAGGCGTCGCGCCAGGCCGAGGTCACAACCAAAGCCTTCCGCGGTGAAACAGAGGCACTGATGAACATCGCCCGCCAGACAACCCAGCAGGTGGGCGAGGTCAAGAACTCGGTCAGCGAACAGATGAACGAACTGGGCCAGCTGGCGCTACGCTCTGGCCAACTCGCCCAGACCGTGCGCGACATGCTGAGCAAACCAGTCGCGGAGCTTTCGGCGGCCGCCAAACTCGCCGAGGGGCAGGCCGGTGCTGCGCGTGCCGACGTTGCCGCGCTGCGCGAGGAGATCCAGCAGCAATCGAGCCATCTGATCGCCGCTGCCGACCAGGCGGCCCGCCAGCTCGCGAGCCTGGGCAAGGAGATCGATACCAAAGCGGAATCTCTGGTGAACGCCACCGACTACGCCCTCAACAACGCCGGCAATATCGGCAGCAAGTTCGAGGAACAGGCGGGCAAGCTCGGCAGCACCGTCACCCAGGCCCTGAACCTGGTCGCCACCTTTGGAACGCAGATGCAGAAGCAGAGCGAGGCGCTGGCCGCGGCGACGAACGCCGCCCAGCAGCAGATTACTTCCCTCGGCAGTGCCCAGCAGACGGCGAAGAGCGAGGGATTCCTGCGTGCCGCCGCCGATCTGGTGACGGAGCTGAACAGCCTCGCCCTCGACATGAACAGCCTGCTCGATGCGGACGTGCCCGACGAGGTGTGGCGGCGCTACAAGGACGGCGACCGTTCGGCCTTTGCGCGGCGCCTGCTGCGCCTCAAGGACAGCTATGTCGTGCCGGCGCTGGAGCAGCGCTATGCCAAGGACATCAAGTTCCGCGATCTGGTGATGCGCTTCACCGGCAAGTTCGAGGAGCTGCTGGCCCAGGCGGGCAAGGCGGATACGGATAACGTGCTGAGCACCGCCTTCCTGACGGCGGATATCGGCAAGCTCTACCTCATCATCCAGCGCAATCTCGGCAAGACCCCGGCGCATTGACGTCTTCTTAGA
>CAZQLF010000203.1:0-6109 GCA_964594035.1 uncultured Rhodospirillaceae bacterium
GCGCGAGATTGGATCTGGCCGATGTCGTGTCAAAGGCAATGAGCCGCGCCAGCATCTCGCGCGCCGCCATGCCCTGCGGCCTGCCCGCGCGCTTTGCTGCGGGTTCGGCGAGGCTCATACGTTGCCGAGCTGTGCCGTGGCGGGGCTGGCGATGATGGCGAGAAACTCGCGGCGCGTGCGCGGATCGGAGCGGAAGGTGCCCAGCATGTGGCTGGTCACCATGCTCATCCCCGGCTTGTGCACGCCGCGGGTCGTCATGCATTGGTGCGAGGCATCGATCACCACGCCCACCCCCTTGGGCTGCAGCACCTCATTGATCGTATGGGCGATTTGCACCGTCAGCTTTTCCTGGATCTGCAGGCGGTGGCTGTAGACCTCCAGCACGCGGGCGAGCTTGGAAATGCCGACGACGCGCCGGCGCGGCAAATAGGCGATATGGGCGCGGCCGATGATCGGCGCCATGTGGTGCTCGCAATGCGACTCGAAGCGGATGTCGCGCAGCACCACCATTTCGTCATAGCCCTCTGTCTCCTCGAAGGTGCGCTGGAGGAGAGCCACGGGATCTTCGCCATAGCCGGAGAAGAATTCCTCATAGGAGCGCACCACGCGGCCCGGGGTGCCCTCGAGTCCCTCGCGCAACGGATCGTCGCCCGCCCAGCGGATCAGGGTACGCACGGCCTCCTCCGCCTCGTGGCGGCCCGGCTTCTTGCGCGATGCACGCGCCGTCTCTTTCTTCATCAGCGCCACGGCGCGGGCCGGGCGCCGGGCGGATTGTGATTTCTGGGCCATCAGTTCAACCGGCTGGGTTGGTGGGGACTGTCGAGCGAGAAGTTCGGAATGGTGACATCGAACCGTTCGCCTGTTTCGCTTTCCTCCATCTGGTACGTGCCGCCCATGATTCCAGAGGGGGTGGGAAGCGGCGTGCCGCTGGTGTACTCGTAACTGTCGCCCGGGCGCAGCATGGGCTGCTCACCCACCACGCCCGCGCCCCTCACCTCCTGGATACGACCTAGCGAATCGGTGATACGCCAGTAGCGGTTGCGCAGCTGCACCGTGTGGCGCCCGTTGTTTTCGATGCGCACATGATAGGCCCAGACGTAATGCTGCTCGTCGGGTGAGGACTGCTCGTCGAGGTAATAGGGCTTCACCGTGACGGTGATGCCGTGCGTTGTCTCGCGATACATGAGGGCATTCTAGCCCGGATTTCTCGCAGGGGTCACCCTGGCGCCGAGGCGAATTTGCGGGCAGGACAGAAAGGCGACGACGCGCGATGGGGCCATCGCGCGAGCCGGCTGACGAAGCCTACTGGCAAGTTCGCCCGGCCCTTCGGGTCGGGTTGCGCATGAAGCGGCTGTCCCGCCAGCCCACCCGCGGTGCTTGTGACCAGTTGGGGGCCCGGGCGAGGTAAATGACGATAAGGGCAAAAGAAAAGCGGCGCCGGAATAACCGGCGCCGCTCTCTTGTCAGACGTTACGTCGTATCAGTCCAGCGATTACGGCTGGAGAATGATCTCGACGCGACGGTTCTTCGCTTCACGCACGCCGTCAGCTGTCGGCACGGCGGGTTCGCTTTCGCCGCGGCCGGCAACCGTGATCTTGTCGGCGGCGACGCCACCGGCGATCAGGGCAGAGCGGACCGAGTCAGCACGACGCAGAGACAGCGCCATGTTGTAGTCCTCCGGACCGGCGCGGTCAGTGTGACCGGTGACCGACACGGACGACGGAGCGTGTGCCTGGGCAGCCGCGAGGACCTGGTTGATGACCTCTTGGCCGGCCGGGTTGATCACGGACTTGTCGAAGTCGAAGTAGACCGTGAAGTTGGCCGGCGACATCGGCGCAGCCGCCTGAGCCATTTCCTTCTTCTCGAGCGCATCCATGGCCGCCATGAAGTCGTTCTTGCAGGCGGCGATCTTGTCGTCTTCGTGGTTTTCGTCCTGCTCTTCAACCCAGCAGTCGAAACGCACTTGCGCGCGGGCCGCATCTGCCGGCTTGGCATCGCGGGCGCCGCTGTTCAGTGCCGTCATCAGGCGCGCACGGGCCGCAGCCAGTTCAGCCTGCTTGTCGGCCGGAATATCCCAGTTGGCGAGATCCTCCGGTTCGACATTGGCGCCGCCAGCAGCAAGCAGACCCTTCTGTGCGAAGTGATCCGCGTTGCCCCAGTCATATTCGCTCTTCTCCTCGGCGACGTAGGCTTGGTATTCGCTGGTGAGAGCCTGGGTAAAGGGTGACCCTGTCCCCTTGACCGCGGCCACCTGATCGATGTTGCTGGTGCAGCCGGCCAACAGGGCAAGGGCCGCAATGGCGCCGAGAATCTTCATATTCATCATCATGACCCCTCTTAATTAACTTCAATCACCGTTGCCGGCGAACTTTCAGGCATTGCCCTGCGACAATGCCCATGGGAAATCCCGGCGAGCCCCCCGCCGAGCCTGAGCTCGAAACTTATATGCATCTGCGAGCCCAGATAGAAAGGATATTAGGCAGGGGTCCCCACAAAGTCAAAGTAGGCGAGCTATTCTGCTGGTTTGTATGTCAAGTCCTCACCGACTGTGACAATTTTGCCACCGGCCGCCTGGGCATCCGCCAAATCGTGGGTAACCATCAGAACCGGCAGATGATTTGCGCGCGCGCGCGCGAATACAAGCTGGCGGAATTGCTTCCGGAGGTCGGCATCCAGCCGGCCGAACGGCTCGTCCAACAGCAGGGCCCGGGGTTGCGACAGCAGCATCCGCAGCAGCGAGATGCGGGCCCGTTGACCGCCGGATAGCGTGGCGGGATCGCGCGCGGCAAAGCCCGCAAGACCGGCTTCGGTCAGCGCCGCCTCAACCTGCTGCGCCCGATCGCGCCTCGATAACCCGGGCGGCAGGCCGAAGGTGAGATTGCCGCCGACGGAAAGGTGTGGAAACAGCAGATCATCCTGGAAAAGGATGCCCAGCCGGCGCCGCTCGGGCGCGAGTTCGGTGATGTCACTGTCGTTGAGCAGGATTCGGCCCTCGGCGCGGAAGGCAGAATCGAGCGTGCCGCAGAGGAAAGCCAGCAGGCTCGACTTCCCGCTGCCTGATGGGCCCATGATGGTGACCACCTCGCCGGGTGCAATCGCCAGATCGAGCGGGCCGATCAATCGCCGGCTGGCGAGCGACAGCGTCACATCCTGAAGAACGAGTTCCGTCATCGCGGCGCGTCACGCAAACCGCGGCGATGGCGAAAGGCGATCGCCGGCAGGATGAGAGCGGCAGCAAATGCAGCGAGCGGCAAGGCTGCCTGGAGGAATCCATGGACGCCGGCGATGCGCCGGTCACCGCTGGCGTTCGCGGCGACCGCCTCGAGCGTGAGAGAGTCGAAGCGGCCCGCTCCGGCGAACAATGTGGGCAGATAGAGGGCGATGCTGACGGAAAAGCCGACAGCTGCCGCGATCAGGATCGGTCGCAGCAGGATCGGCAGCATCACCGTAAGGAACAGCCGGCCGCGACCAGCACCCAGGCAAAGCCCGGTGCGGATATAGCGCTCGTCGAGCGCGCGCCAGGGATCGGCGAGCATCAGGAACACATAAGGCAGCACGAACAGCAGGTGGCTCCAGATCAGCGCGATTGCACTGGCATCGATGCCGAGCCAGGCGAACAGCGCCTGGGTCCCGAAGAGAAACGAGATCTGCGGCACCAGCAACGGCAGATAGATCAGCCACAGCGCCCGGGCCGTGGGGTGCAACCCGTGACGGCGTTCGTTCTCCAGGCAGGCGAAGCAAAGCAGCAGGGCGATTGCCGTTGCGCCGAGAGCAACCCACAGGCTGGTGATGAGCGGCCGTAGAATGTCGAGACCTGGCCGCATCCAGTTGTCGAATGTCCAGGTTTGCGGCAGCAGTGCCGGGAATCGCCAAGCTATCGCCAGCGACCAGATGATGAGCGAGACAATGGCAATCAGCGAGAGACCCAGCACGAGCAGCGAGGCCACCG
The DNA here is from genome assembly GCA_964594035.1 of uncultured Rhodospirillaceae bacterium. Taxonomy (GTDB): domain Bacteria; phylum Pseudomonadota; class Alphaproteobacteria; order Dongiales; family Dongiaceae; genus DASXQK01. The sequence goes on from CAZQLF010000203.1 coordinate 3,950, forward strand.
CACCAAGCCATTGGCCTGCCTGCTGAAGATGGCCGCGGCGTCCACCGGTGAGCCAGGCCGCCGAAAGCCGTGCGACGACACGCTCGCCCAGATGCCAGAGCAGGATCGCCAAGGCGACGATCAGCACCTGGAGTGCCGCGCCGGCAGCAGCAGGAAAGATCGATCGAAGATCCGCCGCATCGAACCAGCGCAGCAACTGCTCGGCCAGGGTCGGCGGCGTGCCGGGCCCCAGGATGATCGCCATGTCGACCACCGAGAGGGAAAAGGCCAGCACGGCATAGATCGGCAGGCGAAGCTGGGGATAGAGCAAAGGCAGGATTGTCTTCAGCCAGGCCGTAGCGGGCCGATAGCCCAGCAGGCGCGAGGTCACCATCATCGCCTGGGCGGGGATTTGACCGAGCCCGGCGACGATGGCGAGTAATAGGAACGGCGTCTCCTTCAGAACCATGCCGGCCATGAGGGCCAGGCCCCAGCGGTCACCAAGCAAGGAGAAGGACGGCGGGTTGCCGTCGCCTGCCACGAGCAACGCCATCAGTCGCATGAGCCAACCGCTGGGCGCGATGATGAAGGCAAAGCCCAGCGCCAGTGCTGCGTGGGGCATAGCGAGCAGCGGCACCAGCAGCCGGCGCATCAGGGCATAGAGCCGGGTGCCGTAAAGCGTGGCGGCAATTGCCACGGCGAGCAGAAAGGACAGGAACGTGGCGGACAGGCCGCTGATCAACGTGGTGGCGAGCGCGCCGGGCAGTTCGGGAGACGCCAACAGCGCCCGCCACGGATCGAGCGACAGGCTTCGCCCGCCGAGATCCGGCAAATAACCCAGCGCCGGCAGAAGCGTCCCGAGCAGGCCGGCGGCCACGGGAAGCAGGAAGATCGCAACCGTCGCGGCAGGCGCCAGGCGAAGCCAGCCGGCATTGGCGAACAATCGTTTCATCCTGTGGCGGTCATAGCATCGCGCACGGCGTGGCGCGATGTTGAACCTGGTCCCGCCCTCGCCTATAAACGATGCGGGCGCGGGTGTAGCTCAATGGTAGAGCAGAAGCTTCCCAAGCTTACGACGGGGGTTCGATTCCCCTCACCCGCTCCAGCTTTCCTTCAACAATTCAGTGCTGCGGCCGGCAGATGGCGCGGATGCCGATGAACGGGCGCCGCGCTTCGTCGAAGGTCGCAACTTCGAGCGCGTGCGCATGCCGCAGCACGTCCGCTGAATTTGCGGATTTCCTCAGCAGCGGCGCCAGATAACGAAACAGATAAGGCACTCTTTCGAGCCGCTCGACGATAAGGCTCGACCGGGCCGCGGCAATGACGGTCCGTCCGTGATGGATCTTGTGGCGATGGATGCCTTGCCACCATGGCAGTGCAGGACGCTTTTCACCGGGCAGTTTTTCCTCCTGTTTTGCGGTGAGGCCCGAGGCGATCACCAGACGCAGCATATTCAACAGCCAGCTTGCGGAAACCTCGTCCACATCTTCGATGGCGAATTCCTCGATCAGCACCATGCCGCCCGGCGCCAGCATCCTGCCCGCTTTGCGTAGAACTTTGCGCGGTTCGTTCATGTGGTGGAGTGAGCGCGAGAACAGCAGCACGTCATAGCGCTGAGAACTTTCATAGCCAGCGAAGTCCGCCTCGATCGCCTGGATGCCACGCCTGGTGCATTGCCTCACCGCCGACGGCGACGGGTCGATCCCCGTCACCTTGCAGCCGCGCGCGGCAAGGTGGACGGCGACATCACCGCGGCCGCAGCCGACATCAAGCACGCATCGCCCGCGACCGCGGGCCGCTGTCGTCACGAAGTCCGCGGTGTATCTGGCGGCTTCGATGCGAGGATCCGTGCGAGATCGTTCCGTCATGCAGTCCCGCGTTCCAGATAGCGGTCGACACCCTCAATGGCGCGCGTCCGGCCTGAGGCAAGTGTCTGTTCGAACCGTGCGCGGTTTTGCGAGAACTGCTCGTCGCTCTGGCTCTCATGCCAGAGATGGAGCAGCGGCACGTTCCATCGTGTTGCGCGCCGGCGGCAGCCGGAGCGAATCAGCCGGTAGGCAAAATCGCTGTCCTCATAGCCCCAGCTGCGGAAGGTCTCGTCGAAGCCGTTGACGGCGAGGAAGTCGCGGCGCCAGACAGCGATGTTGCAGCCTTCGGTCCCTGTCCAGTCGGGCTTGGGCC
>CAZQLF010000204.1:0-6096 GCA_964594035.1 uncultured Rhodospirillaceae bacterium
ACAGATCGACCGCACCTGCCAGGTGATCGGCAAAGTCATGGAACAGGCGTCGAGTTAGCGCGGGGCGACAGATCGCGGAGAGCCGGGGCATCGTCGATGGCTGGCCCTCGCGATGCTATTTCTGGGAGCAAGAGAAGTTCTGATGAAGCAGGCTTTCAAGTACCGCCCTGACGTGGATGGGCTGCGAGCGATTTCCATCCTCGCCGTACTGTTTTTCCATGCAGGCTTCAAGCTTTTCAGTGGCGGATTCGTCGGCGTCGATATCTTCTTCGTAATCTCGGGTTACCTGATCACACAGCTGCTGCTGGCCGAGAGTGAAGCCGGCACTTACAGCTTCGTGGAATTCTATAAAAGAAGAATCCGCAGGTTGATGCCGGCGTCGCTTGCCGTGATCGCATTGACCCTGCTGGCGGCTTCGGCGTTGATGCTGCCACTGGACCTGCGCAATTTCTCGCTCAGCGCGCTCTCTGCTACTTTCTTCAGCGCCAATATCTACTTCTGGAGGGTCATCGACTACTTCAATCCAGCGAGCGGCGACAAGCCCCTGCTGCATATGTGGTCCCTCGGTGTGGAGGAACAGTTCTACCTGTTCTGGCCGCTGCTCATGGCTTTTGGGCTGCGCCGGCTCGGACGTCGTGGATTCAGCTTGCTCATCCCGGTGATGCTGGCGCTATCGCTGTTGGGGGCGGAGATGATCCTGAAGTCCCGACCTAATTGGGCCTTCTTCCTGCCGGTGTTCAGGGCCTGGGAGCTGCTTGTCGGCGCCTGCCTGGCCTTTGGCCTGGTACCGCAGCCGCGGCCTGGAGCTCTTGGGCGCCTGATCAGCGAGGTGCTGGCGATCTGCGGCATCGCGGGCATTGGTGCCAGTATCGTCCTCTTCGACAAGAGCACCACGGTTCCTGGAATCGCTGGTCTGCTGCCGTGCATTTCCGCGGGCCTGGTCATTTATTCAGGCGCATCGACCGAGACCCTGGTGGTGCGAGTGCTCAAATGCCGTCCCATGGTATTCATAGGCCTGATCTCGTACTCGCTTTACCTGTGGCATTGGCCCATCCTTTCGATCCCTACCTACGTGCTGGCCCGCAACCTTACGACGGTGCAGGCTGTGGTGTTACTCGTTCTTTCTTTTTTTGCGGCCGTACTGTCCTGGAAATACATTGAAGTTCCATTCCGCTCCCCGTCCGGGAAGCTGGGTGGTCGAGAATTCAAATTCTTCGCCTCCACTGCTTCGGCCATTGCCTTGGCTAGCATTGGACTGATCGCCTCGCGGGGGTTGGCAGTACGCTTCCCGGACGAAATTCTCGAAGGCGAGCTGCAGGCCAACACTGCCCCGTTCATGAGGCAGGATTGCGACGTCGGCGAGGACCGGCTTCCGCCAGTCGGCAAATGCATTGCAGGGGCGGCCGCCGCAGATCGGGAGAAGTACAGCGCCGTCCTCTGGGGTGATTCCCAGGCCGATTCCTATGCTCCCTTTCTCGATGAGTTGGGCAAGGCGGATGGATTCCGCTTCAGGCAGATATCAAAAAATGCATGTCTGCCGGCGATCGACATTAAGAGGATGGACCCGGACTACAATTCCGCCTACTGCGAGAAATTCAACAACGCGGCCCTGGAAGAGATTGCCGGCAACAACAACGTCACGGACGTGTACCTTGCCGGCGCCTGGGGCGGCTATTTCGTCGTCTGGTACATGGCCCGGCCTTCGAGTCCCTCGGTTTCGAGGGAGGCCACTATCGAGGCTGTAAAAGGTGCTTTGATATTAACGGTCGACCGGCTTGTCGCCATGCACAAGCGGGTGCACATCCTGGAAGCTGTACCGTTGTTCGGATATCCGTCCAAGTGTGTCCTGCTGGCTGAAGCGTTTACCTGGCATCGCCTGGATTGCAGCGTTCCTTTCGAGGCCTATCAAGCGCGGGAGAAGCTGCCTGACCAGGTCTTTGCTTCCCTGGTGCAAACCGACAATGTGGACTTCGTGCAGGTTCACGATTTGTTCTGCGACAAAACTTCCTGCAGCCCGGTGCTCGGCGGGCGCCCCGTCTACTACGATAGCTCCCACCTTAGCGATCCCGGCTCTCGCAGCCTCGCCGCTCTATATCTTCGGCGAAGAAATGGCGACAGGAACGAGGCGGTCGTACAAGCCGGGAGCGGCATCGAAGGTGGTGCCCAGGCCGGCCCTTCACACTGATCCAATGAATATCCTGACCAACTTCTCGGATGGCGTCCTCGAAATCCGCTTCAATCGCCCCGACAAGAAGAACGCCTTCACCATCCCCATGTACCAGGGCCTGGTCGAGGCGCTGCGGCGGGCGGAAGTCGAAGCGGCGATCCGGGTAGTGCTGCTTGCCGGAGAAGGCGCCGCCTTCAGCGCAGGCAACGATCTGCAGGACTTCATGAACAATCCGCCGGAACTTGGCACCGGCCCGGAGCCGGGGCCGGTGATGTTGTTCATGCGTGCCCTGTCCACTCTCCGTAAAGTGGTGGTGGCGGCGGTGCAGGGGCCGGCAGTGGGTGTCGGCGCGACATTGCTGTTGCACTGCGACCTGGTGTTGGCTGCTGCCGATGCGCGCCTGTCGCTGCCGTTCATCAACCTTGGTCTGGTGCCGGAATTCGGCAGCACTCTGCTGTTGCCGCAGCGGGTCGGCTACGTGCAGGCGGCCGAGCTGGCGCTGCTTGGCGAACCCTTCGACGTGGCCACCGCGCAACGGCTGGGGCTTGTCAACCGAGTGGTACCGGCTGCCGAGCTGCAGGAAGCGGCGCGTGGCTTGGCGCGCAAGCTCGCTGCCAAGCCGCCGGAAGCGCTGTTGTTGACCAAGCAGCTGCTCAAGTCCGGCGGCGATAACCTGGCACAGCGCATCGACAGCGAAGCGGAGCATTTCGCCCACCGCCTGCGCAGCGCCGAATTCCGCGAAGCCGCCACCGCCTTCTTCGAAAAGCGTCCGCCGGATTTTGGCAAGCACAGCTGATTGTTTCCGAATCGACAAGCAAACCATCCTGATAGTGGAAGTCATGACAACAGACCCAACCCAGCTGGACGCTCATTTCGCTTTTGGTCAGAACTGGGCGGACTACTCCAAATCCATCGATGAAGCCAAAATCGCAAAGGCCTGCGAAGCGCTGACGCGCCTGGTCGGGGCGGATCTGTCGGGAAAAGCCTTTTTGGACATTGGCTGCGGCTCGGGAATACATGCGCTGGCGGCGCTCAGGCTCGGTGCCGCCTCGGTTACTGCCGTCGATATCGATCCGAATTCGGTGTCCACCACGCGGAAGGTGCTCTCGACCTTTGCACCCGATCGCACGTGGCGCGCCGAGGTCGTTAGCGTGCTGAGCGACGACTTCGCCAAAATCGGCACCTTCGACGTGGTGTACAGCTGGGGCGTTTTGCACCATACCGGGGATATGAATCGCGCGGTGGCGAACGCAGCTAAGGCGGTCAAAGCCGGCGGTATTTTCTGTATCGCGCTATATGCCAAGACCCCCTTGTGCGGGTTCTGGAAGTTGGAGAAGAGGATTTACAGCCGCTCGTCGAAGCGCGCGCAGGCCGCGCTGCGGGGGTGCTTCTACGTTTGGCTGACGGGGCTTGAGACCCCGCGTCTTGCGCGCCGCTCGCTGCAGGCCCTGATGCGAGGACGTGTATACGACGTGAGAGGGTATTTCCAGCAACGTGATCGAGGCATGAATTTCTATCACGACGTTCACGACTGGCTCGGCGGGTATCCATACGAATCAGCCACGCCAGAGGAAGTGGAGTTCCACGTGTCCCGGTTGGGGTTCCGGACCAAACAGACTCATGTACTGCCAGGCTACCCGCATGGATTGCAGGGTTCTGGGTGTAATGAATACATCTTCGAAAAAATCTGAGCTTGCTCGGCGTCGGCTTGATTGGATACCGAGGGTTGCTGCCAGCCAGGGCTACCTGCTCGGCCAGGGCCCGATCGTTGAGGGAATCCTCGGCCGTCCCGAAACGCGTGTTGCGCGTCCCGCCGCGGGGGTGTGCCCAGCGGTCGGGGGCGTATAATTCCGCCATATTCCAATACACAAGGCCCGCCAGCCGGGCCTTTTTCGCTGGAGGCGGAGCTTATGCAGAACGTGACGCGGGCGACATTCAACGAGGTGATGGTGCCGAACTACGCGCCGTCCGATATCATCCCGGTGCGCGGCGCCGGCTCCCGCATCTGGGACCAGCAGGGCAAGGAATACCTGGACTTCGCCTGCGGCATCGCCGTGACCCTGCTGGGCCACTGCCATCCGAAGCTGGTGGCGGCGCTGACCGAACAGGCCGGCAAGCTCTGGCACCTGTCCAACGTCATGACCAACGAGCCGGCCCTGCGCCTGGCGCAGAAGCTGACCGCGGCCACCTTCGCCGAGCGCGTGTTCTTCTGCAACAGCGGCGGCGAGGCCAACGAGGCGGCGTTCAAGCTGGCGCGCCGCTACGGCAACACCCGGTCCAACGGCCGCAAGAACCAGATCATCGCCTTCTACAACGCCTTCCACGGCCGCACCCTGTTCACGGTCAGCGTCGGCGGCCAGGCCAAGTACACCCAGGGCTTCGAGCCGCTGCCCGGCAACATCAAGCACCTGCCGTACAACGACCTCGCCACCCTGGAGGAGGAGATCTCCGACGAGACCTGCGCCGTGGTCCTGGAGCCGGTGCAGGGCGAGGGCGGCATCCTGCCGGCGACCAAGGAGTTCATCGAAGGCGCGCGGCGCCTGTGCGATGAGCACCAGGCCCTGCTGATCTTCGACGAGGTGCAGAGCGGCATGGGCCGCAGCGGCAAGCTCTATGCTTACCAGCACTACGGCGTCACTCCCGACGTGCTGACCAGCGCCAAGGGCCTCGGCGGCGGCTTCCCGATCGGCGCCATGCTGTGCACGAAGGAAGCGGCGGAAGTGCTGCAATTCGGTACCCATGGCTCCACCTACGGTGGCAATCCGCTGGCCTGCGCTGTCGGCGAGGCGGTGCTGGACATCGTCAACGACCCGGCCGTGCTCGCCGGCGTCGAGACCCGCGCCGCCCGGGCGCGCGAGGGCCTGGAGGCGATCGGCAAGCGTTACGGCCTCTTCGAGGCGCCGCGCGGCATGGGCCTGCTGATCGGTGCACCGATGAGCGCAGACTGGAAGGGCAAGGCCAAGGAAGTGGTCAACGCCGGCCTGCGCCATGGCGTTTGGACCCTGGTGGCGGGGCCGGACGTGCTGCGCCTGGCGCCCTCGCTGATCATCTCCGAGGCTGACCTCGCCGAGGGTCTCAAGCGCCTCGATGCGGCCTGTGCCGAGCTGGCCGGCGCCGCTGTCAAGAAAGCCTCCGGCGGGTGAGGGCATCGCAGGCTTGGCGAGCACGGCTCGCCGCGATGACCGACGAATTCGTCGGGAACGAATTCGGACCGCCGTAGGCGGGCCCGAAGGGTGCATCCCAGGGATGGGATGCGCAACGCCCGGCCAGGATGGCCGGGCCGGGGGTTCCAGCGAAGGATAAGTCGCGCCAGGGATGGCCGTAATGAAACATACAAACGCGTAGCGTCCACAAAAAAGCCCGGACTCGTCCGGGCTTTTTTGTCGGGGGCGGGTCTTCAGCGCGACATGGCGTAGAGAACCTGCTGGCCCTGCCAGTCAAAGACGATGCCCTCCGCCACGATGGCGAGGATGCGCGGCCCTTCGGCCAGCGTATCGCCCTCGTGGTAGCGCTTGCCGTTGATCATCACGAAACGGCGGCGCGGATCTCTGTTGTAGACGTGCACGTCCACGGTGAAGGCGGGGAAGTTGGCGCGGTAGTTTTCCGGCATCTCCTTCAGATCGTGCTGCGACGCGGCTTGCGGCTGGGCCGGCGGCGCGGGTAGTGGCGGCAAGTCCTGTGGCTGGGCGTCGGCTGGCGACGGTGCCGCCGCGTCCCCTGCTCGCCCGCGATGGCCTCGAGCTCGCGCTCGAGCTCGGCGATGCGGTCGCGGATCTTGCGTCGGTCGAGCTCGAGCGCGCTCTCGCCCGCTCCCTTGCCCCCGACGCCACCACGAACTCGGTCACCCCCACCACCCGACTCTCGCAGCCTCGGCGCGAGATAGCCGAGGCGCGCCACCTCGACCTGGAGCTTCGCCTCGCGGCCCCTCC
>CAZQLF010000205.1:0-6065 GCA_964594035.1 uncultured Rhodospirillaceae bacterium
TGATTACTGCAACAGTCGCCGCCACCAGGGGGGAACCGCGACATGGCTCAAGACCTGCAATCTCGCATTCACGCGATGTTCGCCCGCGACCGCCTCTGGGCAACAGGCTTCGTCATCGCGCTGTGGATCACCATCATTTTCGTGATGCTCGCCGTGCGCAGCTATCTCTCGGGCGGCGTCGAACTCGTCTGCTGGATCGCAGCAGCCCTGCTGCTGCTGTTCAACACCGCCTCCATCACGGCGATGATCCGCCACTACGCCAACGACAAGGAACATATCTACGGCGTCGATATCCGGCATCTCGACGCCGGCCGCTGACGCACCAGTCGGAGAAACCCATGGTTGCCAAATACAATCCGCCGAGCCAAGGCATCGCCGGTCAGTTGTTCGACGTCGCCTTCCTGCTGGCGCTGGTGTTCGGTTCGCTCTTCCTGCCCATCTGGCTGAAGATCGCCGTGCCATCGCGTGTGGAAAAGCTGCCTGCCGGCGTCAGCTATACGACGGGGGCCGATGGCGCCAAGACCTGGACCGGCGTCACCTGGGAAAATCTGGGCCAGAACCCGGTGATGCAGGCGCAGTGGGAAAAGCTCGGCTACACCAAGGAATCGGCGGTCGACATCATCACCCAGCCCTTCGACTACACGATCGACACATCAGGCGTCGTGATCACGGCCGTGGTCATCCTCGGCTACTTCATCTTCATGCTGGTGGTGTCCCAGAAGGAATACAAACAGGTCATCGCCGAGAAATTCGATTGACGAGCCTCGGATTGACGAGGCGGGGCTGAGAACAACGCCAAACAGCGGCGCGGAGAAGCGAGCATGTGGAACATCCTGGGTCCGTTAGCGTGGGCCGCCTCGGCGGCCATCCTGGTTTGGATGGTGTGGGACTTCTTCAAGGTCAACACCAGCTACAGCGAAGGCGTGTTGCTGAGCTCGCGCGAGGGCGTCGACGAATTGTTTGCCGACAGCGGCAAGTCGAAGGGGCACTAAAGCCATGACCGAACAGGTAGCGGGCCAGGCAAAGCCACAGCAGATCAACCTTCTGAAGGTCCTCGGTCGCGTCAATGGCTGGGCGGTGGGCGTGGGCATCGTGCTGGTTGGCGAGTTCATGGGCGGGAACTACGGCGTGGGCAAGGGCGGCGCGCTCGGCTCGCTCATCTCCTGCTGGGTCATCGGCCTGCTCTATACCTGCGTGGCCATGATCGATTCGGAGATCACCTCCACGGTGGCCGCCGCCGGCGGCCAATACGCCCAAGCCAAGCACACCATCGGGCCGCTCATGGCCTTCAATGTGGGCCTCTATCTGGTGCTCGCCTATACGATGCTCGAAGCGGGCGACGTGCAGGTCGCGGGCCAGCTGCTGCAGATCGGTGCGTCGGAGCTCGGCCACGATATTCCGTGGGAACCTTTCACCATCCTCTGCCTCGCCATCCTGGCGCTGCTGAACTATCGCGGCGTGTTCATGACCCTGACGGTCAACTTCGTCATCACGGCTGCGGCGTTCGTCTCGATCCTGATCCTGTTCGTGGGCGTGCAGCCGTGGAATCCAACGGCGGTGCTGCTGCACAAGGACCTGCTGACCCAGCTTCCCTATGGCTGGCTCGGCGTGCTGGCCTCTCTGCATTTCGGCATCTGGTTCTATCTCGGCATCGAGGGCACCTGCCAATCGGCCGAGGAAGTCCGTTCACCGGGCCGCGCGCTTCCGCTGGGTACGATGACCGGCATGATCACGCTGCTGATTGCCGCGGCGCTCACCTGGTACGTCTCCTGCGGCGTCCTGCCCTGGGAGTATCTCGGCTGGGATACGGAGCTTGCCCCCTTGTTCGATGCGGCGCGGGTGACAGGAAGCCCGACATTGATCGTGATCCTGTTCGTCGGCACGCTGTTCTCGGCCATCGCCTCGGCCAATGGCTGCATCAACGACGCAGCACGCGCCTGGTTCTCCATGGGCCGCGACCGCTATCTGCCGGCCTGGTTCGGCGGCGTGCATCCCCGCTATCGCACGCCGTTCCGCTCCATCCTGTTCCTGATCCCGATCGCGGCGATCTTCGCGCTCTACATTCCGCTGGCCCAGGTCATCACCTTCTCGATCCTGTCGGGCCTGCTGAACTACACATTCATGCCGATCAACATGTACAAGTTCCGCCGCCTGTGGCCGCTGGGATCGATCCAGCGAGGTTATGAGCATCCCTTCCACCCGCTGCCCGCCATCGTGCTGCTGGCGCTCTGCATCGCCACGTTTTTCGCGGTCTATCTGGGCTATGGCCGTCAATTGCTGGCGATGGTCGCCTTCTACGTCATCGCCTCGCTCTGGTTCGCCTTCTATCGCTACCGCTATGTCCGCCGCGGCGACCAGTTCACCATGCCCTGGCCGCGTCCGCGGGGCTACTGAGCGGGCGCAACGCAAGCCCAGGCGCTATAGTCATTCCACGCGGGCTGGTGCCGCCTTCTTCGAGTGCCGGCCGCCTTCTCACTCGGATGGCCCGTCTTGCGCTGGGATGTCGCCGTCGCCGCAGCCGCGGCCCTCATCTGCCTGACATGGCTCTATCGCCGTGACCGCCGCCGCCATGGCGAGCGCCGCGGCGCCTTCTTCAACGATTGCCTGTCGCTGTTCGAGCAGTATCGGGTCACCCAGGACGACATCTATTTCCCAGTGCTCGAAGGGCGTTATCAAGGCTACACATTTCGCCTGGAGCCCATCGTCGACCATGTGGTGTTCCGCAAGATCCCCTCGCTCTGGCTCAAGATCACCCTGGTGGCGCCGACCCGCTATCGCGGCGTCTTCGACCTTCTCATGCGCATGCAGGGTAGCGAGTTCTATTCGCCCTTCGGCGAATTGCCGGAGCGCGTCACAGTGCCCGCGGGTTGGCCAGCAGATGCTGCAATCGCCAGCGACGATCCGCAAGCCATGCCGCCGCTGGACGTGATGGCCCCGCATATCCGCGCCTTCGGCGATCCGCGCATGAAGGAGATGCTGGTGACGCCGCGCGGGGTCAGGCTGGTCTATCAGGCCGAACAGGCCGAGCGTGTCCACTACATGGTGCTGCGGCAGATCGAATTCGCGGCGGAGCGGCTCTCCGCTCCTCTTGCCCGGGCGTTGCTGAACGCAACCGTCGAACTCTACCGCTCTGTTGCGCCCCCGGCTGGAACGCAAAGTCGCGCCGAACTATCCGACAAGTAAGAGGTACCATGCCCGCCAGCGCCAAACCCCCCTTGCATCCCTACGTCGTCCTGGCCGTCGCCATCCTGCTGCCGGGCTTCGGCCATGTGCTCTGCGCCCAACCGCAGCGTGGCTTGGTATTTCAGGTGTTCATGATCTTGCTGGGCATCGTTACCTGGCATCTGACGACGCCGGAGCACAGCTTTGTCGGCCGCATTGCCGGCGGGCTGTTCGTCTACGCGATCTCGATCCCCGATGCCTATCGCATCGCCCGGCTGCGCTCGGCCGCCTGGCACTGCGCGGCGTAGGGCTTAAGCGACCTGGCTGGGCAAGGGCTTGCCGGCGAAGAAGGCATCGAGATTATCCAGTGCGCGGAAGCCCATGGCGTTACGCGTCTCCACCGTGGCACTGCCCAGATGGGGCAGCAGGAAGGCGTTCTTGGCGCTGCGATAGGCCGGGTTGATGTTCGGCTCGCCCGTATAGACGTCGAGGCCGGCGGCGCCGAGCTTGCCCGAATTGAGTGCCGCGATCAGCGCGTCGTCATCCACCAGCGGACCGCGCGCGGTGTTCACCACGATGGCGCCATCGGGCAGCATGGCGATGCGCCTGGCGTTCAAAAAGCCGTTGGTCTCTGGCGAGGACGGCGCGTTGATCGACAGGAAATCGCAATGGGGCAGCATGTCCTCCGCCTTGGCATGGAAGACCGCGCCCTGTTCGAGATCGGCCGCCAGCCGCGTGCGGTTGTGATAGTGGATCGTCATGTCGAAGGCGCGCGCCCGCTTGGCGACGGCCTGGCCGATGCGTCCCATGCCATAGATGCCCAGGCGCTTGCCGGTCATGTGCGTGCCCAGCATCGATGTCGGGCCCCAGATGCTCCAGGTGTTGGTGCGGATCACCTGCTCGCCATTGGAAGCGCCGCGTGCCGCGCCCAGCAGCAGCAGCATGGCGATGTCCGCGGTTGCGTCGGTCAGCACGCCCGGCGTGTTGCCGACCGCGATGCCGCGCGCCTTGCAGGCATTGACGTCGATATGCTCGTAGCCGACGGAGAACGTGGCGATGATGCGGATGCTTGGCGGCAGCTTTGCCACCGCATCGGCATCGATCTTGTCGGTGGGGCAGGGAAGCAGGCCATCGCAGCCCGCCGCACCCGCGATCGTCTCCGCTGTGCTGTAGAGCTTGTCCTGTTTGTTCAGGATCGGACGATAGTCGCGCTCCAGCCGCGCTTCCACGGCGGCCGGCAGCTTGCGGGTGACGAAGACACGCGGTTTTGTCTGCATGGGATTCCTGCCTTGCACGGGTTGCTTCTATCCGGCTGCGGCAGGACGTGAGATAGTCCGCCGTCGAAAAAGCGCGCGGAAACTAGAGGTCAGCGATGCGTTTTGCAAGCCTTCTACTGTGTCTGTTGCTTGCGGCGGCGCCCGCCTTTGCCGGGGTCAGCACCTACGCCTCGCATCGTGCTACGTACGACATGAAATTGTCGCGCAGCGCCAATGGCTCGGAAGTGATCGATGTGCGCGGCAGCATGACCTATGAGTGGCAGGATGCCTGCGACGGCTGGACGACCAGTCAGGAATCCGAGATGAAATTCTTCTACCAGGATGGCAGGACCGTCGATCTCGGCTGGAAGCTCAGCTCCTGGGAATCCAAGGACGGCCTGCGCTATCGCTTCTTCGTCGCCAACACGACCGATGGCAAGCCGGCTTCCGAATACAAGGGCGACGCCACGCTCGCCGGTCCTGGACAGGGCGGCAGCGCGCATTTCACCGCGCCCAAGACGGAAACGGTCGCGCTTCCCGGCGGTATGCTGTTTCCCACCGGCCATACCATCACCCTGCTCAACCATCTGAAGGATGGCGACCGGCTCCTGTTTGCCACGGTCTTCGACGGCACCGACGATCGCGGTCCTTTCGACATCAGCGCCGTGCTCGCCGGTACGCCGTCGCCCGATCCCGCGCAGGCTGCCCTCTCGCCGCTGCTCGCCACGGGGCCGGTCTATCGCGTCGGGCTCGCGTTCTTTGCGCCGGGCAGCAGCCAGTCGACGCCGGAGCATGAGCAGACGCTCAGCGTCTACGCCAACGGCATCGTCAGCCGGATCTCGCTGAACTACGGCACGTTCAGCGTCGACGGGGTTTTGCAGACGGTCGAGGCGCTGCCGGCGCCGGGCTGCTGACCCACCCGCGCCCCTTGCGGATGGCGGCATTGCCGAGCTTGGCGCGCAAATCGTCCATCACCTTTTCCACCGCCGCCTGGTGCACGGCATCGGCATCCAGCAGATCGGGCTGCGCCTGGGGCCCGGCCGGCTCCAGATCGGCCATCCCGACGCCGATCAGCCGATAGCGCCGGCCGGTCACCTCGGCCCCAAGCAGCGGGGCTGCAGCCTGGTAGATCGTCTCGGCAAGCTGCGTCGGGCGCGCGAGGCGCTTGGAGCGGGTGATATTCCTGAAATCCGCCGTCTTCAGCTTTAGATGAACGCTGTGGCCGGCGAGTTCATGGCGCTTCATGCGCCGGGAGACTTTCTCGCAGAGCGGCCATAGCTCCGCCGTCAGCAAATCCGCCTCGGCCAGGTCTTCATCGAAGGTGGTTTCGGCGGAGATGCTCTTGATCTCGCCGTCGGGATCGACGCGGCGGTCGTCGAGCCCGCGCGAAAAGCGATGGAGGCGCCCGCCGATGCTGCCGTAGCGCGCGACAAGCTGAGCCTCCTCGCTTTGCCGCAAATCGGCCACCGTATTGATGCCGTCGGCGGCGAGCTTTGCCTGCAGGGCCTTGCCCACGCCCCAGATGATGCTGACGGATTTGGGGCCGAGGAAGCTCTCCACATCGCCTTCGCCGATCACGGCGAAGCCGCGCGGCTTGTCGAGGTCGGAGGCGATCTTGGCGAGGAACTTGTTGTAGCTGAGGCCGAT
>CAZQLF010000206.1:0-2095 GCA_964594035.1 uncultured Rhodospirillaceae bacterium
GGGGATGACGACGAGGACCAGGATGGGCGTGCCGATGTTGGGGTTGAGCAGGGTCATCACCGTCAGGCCCAGCATGACGGTGGGGAAGGAATAGACGGAATCGAACAGCAGCAGCAGGGCGTTGTCGAGCCAGCGCGGGCCGTAACCCGCGATCAACCCCAACACCAGACCAACGGAGAGGGCAATCGCGATCGACCCGCCGCCGACGCTGAGCGCGATGCGGCTGCCGGCCAGGACGCGGCTGAAGACATCTCGCCCGAGATTGTCGGTACCGAAGAGATGGTCCCAGGACGGCGCCTCGAAGCGATCCATCACCGCGAGCTTGAAGGGGCTGTAGGGCGCAATCGAGGGGCCGAAAACGGCGCAGAAGAGAACCAGCAGAACCAGGACCAGACCCAGCAGACCGAGGGGATCGCTGCGCAGACGCCGTCCCAGCATACGAAAGAAACCCGGGCCGGCCGGAATCTCGGCGGCCGCGATTGCGGCGTCAGAAGGTAGAACGGACACGGGGATCCAGCCAGGCGACAAGCAGGTCGGCGATGGGCATGGCAAGCGCGAACAGCGCCACCGTCGTCAGCACTGCCCCTTGCACCACCGGGAAATTGCGGAAATTGGCCGCATCGACGACCAGCTTGCCGATACCGGGGCGGGCAAAGATATTCTCGGCGAAGACGGCGCTGGAAAGTAGCCCGCCGATGGCAAGCGCCAGCAAAGTGACTGTCGGCAGGATGGCGATCCGCAGCGCATAGTGCAGAACGATCTTGGGCTCGGTCAGGCCAAAGGCGCGGGCGGTGCGGATGTGATGCTCGCCCATGACCTCCAGCATGGAGGCGCGCACGATCCGTGACAGATAACCGACCCAGCCGAGGCCAACAGCAAAGCTCGGCAGCACCAGATGCCAGATCTGGTCGCCGAAATCGCCCGGATCGCCGGCCCCAATGACAGGAAACCAGTTGAGCTGTACCGCGAACAGCAGCAGGGCATAGATCGCCACGACAAAGGAGGGGACAGAGATTGTCCCGACGGCGAGCACCGCCGTCGTTTTGTCGATCCAGCTGTTTCGTCGAATGGCGGAGTAACAGCCGAGCGGAATTCCTATCAGGACCGCCCAGCCAAGCCCGGTGCCGATCAACACCAGCGTGTTGGGCAGGTTTTCCAGCACGATGGTGGTAACGCCGCGCTGGGTCCACATGTCGGTGCCGAGATCGCCATGGGCGA
The DNA here is from genome assembly GCA_964594035.1 of uncultured Rhodospirillaceae bacterium. GTDB lineage: Bacteria > Pseudomonadota > Alphaproteobacteria > Dongiales > Dongiaceae > DASXQK01. The sequence continues at coordinate 1,219 of CAZQLF010000206.1, forward strand.
CCCGCCCCAGGAAGCGGGCGAGTTGCACCGGCACCGGCTGATCGAGGCCCAATTCATGCTGCAGCCGCGCGCGCATTTCCGGCGTGGCGCGCGAGCCCAGCATGATCGTTGCCGGATCGCCGGGAATGACGTGGAGTGCAGCAAAGAGCAGGCACATGGAGGTCAGGCAGATGAGCAGCGACAGCCCGACCCGCTGCAGGGCATAGATCAGCATTGCGAGTGAATCCGACGGTCCGCGCCGGGATCATGCCGGCGGCGCCGGCGCGCCGGCCGCCTCCTGCGGCCGGAACGCTGGCTCACGCCGATAGGCCTCAGGCTTTCTTGAACAGCTCGACCCGGTACTCGCCGCCCGAATCGAAGACCGGATTCAGCGAGTTGACCGAGGCGAAGTCCCAAGGATCGAAGGTGATCCAGACATAGGCGCCGGTGTTCTCCATGATGTCCTGCATGCGGACATAAATATCGTTGCGCTTGGCGGGATCCAGCTCCTCGAGGCCCTTGGTCCAGAGGGTCTCGAACTCCGGATCGCTCCAGCGCTCCCAGTTCCACACGCCGACCTGGTCCTTCTTGAACCACTGGATCGCGTCCGCCGGATCAGGCGAGCAGCGGAAGCGCATGATGTACATCTCCAGGGTCTTCCAGGCGTCGCCCTTGGATTCGAGCCCGAGATTCCAGTAAGGACCGGAATCCGTCGGCTTCACATTGGCATTGATGACGAGGTCCTGGAGGTTCGCGTGGGTAGCCTGGGCCCCCGCCACCTGCGCCGGTTCCCCGGTCCGCGCCACGTTCGCACGCTCCAGGTTGGCAACACCAGCCTGCTCGAGGAGATCCTTGGCCTGGTCGGGTGTGCGAGGTAAGCGCGCGTTTTCACCAGGGC
>CAZQLF010000206.1:2105-2500 GCA_964594035.1 uncultured Rhodospirillaceae bacterium
GATCCTTGGCTTCATCGGGATTGTAGGAATAGCCCTGCTTGTCGCGGTGACCGACGAGGCCGATGGGAATCACGCCGTGGCATTCCGGCGCCGAACCGGCATAGGCGCCGGCGAGCACGGACTTCACGTCCACCGCGCGCTGGATGGCCTTGCGGATCCGGATATCCTTCAGCTTCGGATTGTCGGTGTTCATGCCAAGCCAAGTGTAAAGCGGACCCGGCAGCTCGATCAGCTTGCTGTTGGCAGGCGGGGTCTTCTTGTAGCGGCCCGCCGTCTCCAGCGAGATGTGGGCCACGGCCACTTCCTTCGCCTCCAAGGCCGACCCCACCGCCCTTTTAACCCGCAAGATCTAGCATGTGGCACCCGGCGAAACGCGCCGGCGCCCCCTCCCCGCC
>CAZQLF010000206.1:2510-6047 GCA_964594035.1 uncultured Rhodospirillaceae bacterium
CACGGCCACTTCCTTCGCCTCGAAGGCGAGCTCAGCCGCCTTTGTATCTTCGATATCGATCAGGTGGATCTCGGCGAAATCGGGCTTGGCACCCTTCCAGTCAGGATTGGCCTTCAGCACCACGCTCTGCTTCGGCGTCCATGAGGCCATCGTGTAGGGACCGCATTGGCCCGGCAATTCGGTCGTGAACTTCTGGTCCTTGAGTTTTTCCACTGCTACCTTCGGCACGATGGATCCCGATTCCGAAGCAGCACCCATCAGGAAGGTGCCGGCGAACGGCTTCTTCAGCACGATGGTTCCGCTGTATTTGTCCTTGACCTCGACATGGTCGAGGGTGGGCCAGCGCGCGCTCCAGTCCGATTTCAGCATGCGCTCGAACGAGTATTTGACGTCGTCCGTCGTCACCTCGCCGAGATTGTTGCTCCACATGAAGCCCTGCTTCAGCGTGAAGGGGATGTGGGTGCCGTCATCGGCCATGGAGATGCTCTCGACATAGTCGGAGGGCTTCCAGCCCCAGGTCCCGTTGCTGCCAAGGACGGGCACCGCCAGGCGCGGCATGCAGGCATAGAGGATCGTCGTCTCCGCGCCGCCGATCATGTAGCCAGGATCGAGGATCTGGATATCCTCGACCATGCGGGCCTTCAGCACGCCGTCATCGGCCGCCAGGACCTGGTACGGCTTCAAACCCAGCGCTGTGATCGCGGCAATTCCGCCGGCGCTCTTGAGAACGGCACGGCGGCTCAGCTTCCCAACAGACATGTCTTCCTCCCTGTTTTTTGGTTTTCCCCTTCGGGGTTTTCCTGTGCCCTCGCTTTTACCAATCCTGTCGATTTTGCGCCCAACGCCCCCTCTTGAACAAGGACCCGTCAAACAAGGTCCCACTCAAACACAGTCCCTCGGGCGCAAAACCTGCCAATTGCGCGATAAAATGCGTTTCTTGCCCTCATAGGCGTCCAGCCGGCCTTCAAGGATGAAGTCCGTCGCCGTCGCCGTTATGCGGGTCCAGGTATCCATCCGCGTTTTCCAGCCCCTGCGCGCAAAGCTGTGGGAATGGCTGATTTCCCCGATGGCGGACAGCGGATCGCCTTCGCGGATGGTGAAGCGCTCGAGCTTGTGATGCTCCTCGGTCATGTCGATGTGATCGATGGTGACCTCGCCTTCATCCTCTTCGGTTGTAAAGACATGGGTCCCGCTCACCAGATCGTGGTCGAGCCATTCCTTCAGCCAGCCGGGGCGATGCGTCGTGCGGGCCAGCGGCGCCGGCGTTTCCGCGGGCGCGAAGGCCGGCAGTTTTGCGTCCTCCTTGCGCGCCGCGCGAACCGGCAGTTCCAGCCGGCCGCTGCCGGCGGCAAAGCTCACATTCGCTGCCGCGGGCGAGGGCCAGGCGATCGGCCAATACGAGGCCGAGATCGCCAGGCGAATGCGATGACCCTTGGGGAAGGATTGCGCGATGTCATTCATCCGGATGCGAACGCGATAGGTCTTGCCGGGCGAAAGTGCTGCCGGCTTTTCGTGGCTCGTATGATGGGTAAGGTTCAGCATGCCGTAGGTGACCCGGAGCGATGAACCGTCTGGCGCCACATCGTTCAGCCGCACGCAGAGCTGTGCCTGCGGACGGTCACTGGTCACGTCCAGCTCGACCGCTGGCGCGCCGAGGATCTCGAGCGCATCGTCGAGTGGCTGCGTGTCGAACACCAGCGATTGCCCATCCTCCGCACTCTGGTCCGACGGCAGATCGGGTGCAACGCCATAGGGACACCAATGGCCGGCAAGCAGGCCAACGGCGAGATGGTTTGGGACGGTCAGTTTCGTGCCGGATTCCGCTTTCTCCGCGAGCTTGCCTTCGTTCAGCGCCAGACGCTTTGGCTTTACATTGGCGCTCGGCCATGAGGGCTCGGCGACCCATCGTCCCGGCCGCTCGGCGTAACCACTCTTTGGCGGCGCCAAATCCTGCATCCACACGCGATAGGCGGGCTCGTCCATGATTCCCGTATCGCGATCCTTCAGCCACTGATCCCACCAGCGCAGGCATTCGGTGAGGAAACCGATCCGCGGCCCCGGATCGGCAAAGTGCGGATATCGATGGGCCCAGGGGCCGATCAACCCCTTCTTCGGGCATTTGAGTCCGGCGAGCAGCCGCGGCACGGCGTTGGAGTAACCATCCGCCCAGCCGCCCACCGCATAAACGGCGCAGGTGATGTCGGCGTAGTTCTCGCAGACGGAGCCGTGCTTCCAATAGGCGTCGCGGCGCTGATGCTGCAGCCAGTTGTCGATGAGCAGCGGAAGTTTCTCCAGCCGCTCGAGCCACATCTTGCGCCAGCGCTTCCCCACCAGCAGCGGATCGGGCGGATAGGTCTGCAGCGAGAACATCATCGACGCCCAGGAGAAATTGTCGATGAGCAGCGAACCGCCCATGTAGTGCACGTCATCGGCGTAGCGGTCGTCAGTTGAGCACAGCGAGATCACCGCCTTCAGCGATGGCGGCCGGCGTGCGGCAACCTGCAGGCCGTTGAAGCCGCCCCAGGAGATGCCGATCATGCCGCACTTGCCGGTGCACCAGGGCTGCCTGGCGATCCAGGCCAGCACCTCCAGGCAATCGTCCTGTTCCAGTTTCAAATACTCATCCATCAGCACACCGTCGGATTCGCCGGTGCCGCGGATATCGACGCGCACCCCGGCATAGCCATGGGCGGCAAAGTACGGATGGGTCAGCGCATCGCGCGGCGCCGTGCCGTCGCGCTTGCGATAGGGCAGGTATTCCAGGATCGCCGGAACGGGATTCTTCTCCGCATCCACTGGCAGCCAGATTCGCGCCGCGAGCTTCGTTCCATCCTTCAGCGGGATGAAGACGTTCTCGATTTCCCGCACCTTGCGCAATGCGGCTGCTGCCTTCTTCGCCAAGCGAACTCCGATCTGCCGGCGCCAAGCCGGCCGCTACACCAGATCCCGTTTCACGCGATGCTCGAAGCTGCGGGTGAAGAACCGCTCGCCGTCGGCATAGGCATCGACATGGGAATGAAAGATGAAATGCGTGCGGTCGGCGCGCATGCGGATGCGCGTTTCGAGCCGCGCATGCCAGGCCTCCTGATCATGGGTGGCATCGCGGTCATACTGCGCAAAGACGGAGACGGTCGTTTCGGCGGTCAGCGGATCGTTATGGGCAATGCTGAATTCCTTGACCTTGCCGTAGTCGCGCACGGTACCAATGTCGTCGATGCGGAAGCTGCCGTCATGGCGGGTGTTGCGCATGATGGTCTTGTCGAGACCGGCGTCATAGATCATCTGGCGCTGCTCGAGATCCGGCGAAAAGCGGGTCAGCTTGAGCGGCGTGGCGCTGCGGACAGGTGCGAAACCCACAACCGGCCCCATGCCCCTGGCCGGCATCACCGGCAGCGCAATCTCGCTCTCGCCCGCGAACACGCTCAGCGTCACCGGCTCCGGCGAGGGCCACACCATCGGCCAATAACAGGTCGAAAGCGAAACGCGCAGGCGCTCGCCCGCGGCAAAGACGTTCCCCGCCCGCGTCATCCGAACCCC
>CAZQLF010000207.1:0-6019 GCA_964594035.1 uncultured Rhodospirillaceae bacterium
TGTCGATGGCCGGGAAGGTGCGCTTGTCGGAGAGCTTGCGGTCGAGAATGATTTCCGAGTTACCGGTGCCCTTGAACTCTTCGAAGATCACTTCGTCCATGCGGCTGCCGGTATCGATCAGCGCGGTTGCGATTATGGTGAGCGAGCCACCTTCCTCGATATTGCGTGCCGCACCGAAGAAGCGCTTCGGACGCTGGAGCGCGTTGGCATCGACACCGCCGGTCAGAACCTTGCCGGAGCTCGGCACCACGGTGTTGTAGGCGCGCGCCAGGCGCGTAATCGAATCCAGCAGGATGACCACGTCGCGCTTGTGCTCCACCAGGCGTTTGGCTTTCTCGATCACCATCTCGGCCACCTGGACGTGGCGCACGGCCGGCTCATCGAAGGTGGAGCTCACCACCTCGCCCTTCACCGAGCGGGCCATGTCGGTTACTTCTTCCGGGCGCTCGTCGATCAGGAGGACGATAAGGTAGCACTCGGGGTGATTCTTGGCGACGGAATGAGCGATGTTCTGCAGCATCACCGTCTTGCCGGTGCGCGGCGGGGCCACGATCAGCGCGCGCTGGCCCATGCCGAGCGGCGCGATCAAATCGATCACGCGGGATGTCAGATCCTTCTTGGTCGGATCCTCGACCTCGATCTTCAGCCGCCGCTCGGGATAGAGCGGCGTCAGGTTATCGAAGTTGATGCGGTGGCGAACCTTGTCTGGCTGGTCGAAATTGATCGTGTTGACCTTGAGCAGGGCGAAGTAGCGCTCGCCTTCCTTGGGCGCGCGGATTTGCCCCTCGACCGTGTCACCGGTGCGCAGACCGAAGCGGCGCACCTGGCTCGGGCTCACGTAGATATCGTCCGGCCCCGGCAGGTAGTTCGATTCCGGCGAGCGCAGGAAGCCGAAGCCATCCTGCAATATCTCGAGCACCCCGTCCCCGAAGATGGCGGTGTCGTTGTCCGCCAGCCGCTTCAGGATGGCGAACATCATGTCCTGGCGGCGCAGGTTGCTGGCGTTCTCGATCTGCAGGCTTTCAGCGAAAATCAGCAGGTCGGCGGGAGTTTTGCGTTTCAGTTCTTGAAGGTTCATGGACGTACCGGGAAATGCGAAGAGCGGGATGGGAGATCAGGCGGATTGCGCGACACCGGGCCTGTTCGGCCAGGGCAGACCACCGGAATTGGGATGTCAGGCGACACGAGACGAGACCCCGAGAGGGGCAGACCTCATGCACTAAAGAACGGGATCACCTTTGTCAAATGAAGATTGCGACAACGCACCATGGCGATCGTCAAAACGGCTTCAGCACCGCCAGCAGGACGATCAGGATCAACAACACCGTCGGCACTTCGTTCATCACCCGATAGAAACGATCACCATGGGTGTTGACGTCCTTCGCGAAATGCCGGCGCCAGCGGGCATAGCCCGCATGGACGAGTTGCATGCAGATGAGCAAAGCGAGCTTGGCGTGGAACCAGCCTTCGCCCCAGTGATGACCCCGCCAGGCGAGCAGCAGCCCGAAGATCCATGCTGCGATCATCGACGGGTTGATGATGGCGCGCAGCAGGCGGCGCTCCATCACCTTGAAAGTCTCGGACAGCTCCGAGCCCGGTTGGCTGCGCGCGTGATACACGTAGAGACGCGGCAGATAAAGCATGCCCGCCATCCAGGCCACGACAGCGATCAGATGCAGCGCCAGAAGCCAGGAATAGAGATCGCTCATCGCCTAACTCAATTGGCCGTCAGCCGGCAGGGGCACTGCTTCGACTCTGGCCCGCAACTGCCGAAGGGCACAAGCGGCCGATCGTCGCGCAACGCCTGGCGCACGAGGCTGGCGAGGCCCGCGATAAAGGCCGGGTGGGTTGAGACCGTTGGCGCGCGGACATAGGCCGGCGCGCCATGCTTGTCCGCCAGCTTGCGGTACTCGACATCGAGCTCCACCAGCGTCTCGGCGTGCTCGGACACGAAGGAAACCGGGAGAATCACGATGGCACGCTTGTGCTGCGCGGCCTCGATGATCAGGTGATCGGTCCAGGGGCCGATCCAGCGCACCGGGCCTACGCGGCTTTGAAAGCCATAATCCCAATCGCCCAAGCCCCCCTCGGTCGGATCACCCAGCTTCAACCCCAGCCGGCCGACGATCGGCTGCACGGTGGCGTGCATCTCATGGGCATAGGGATCGCCCGCCCTGACGATCCGCTCCGGCAGGCCATGGGCGCTGAAGATGACGAAAGGCTTCGCGTCGGGTGCAACGCGATTGGCTTCGGCCAGCGCATTTTCTGCCAGGTCTGTCAGGGCGCCGATGAAGCCGGGTTCGGCGGGATAGCAGCAGATGGATTGGCTTGGAGTTGCGAGGCCGGCGGTCTTTGCCGCCTGTTCCCAATCGGCCAGTGACGAGCCCGTGGTCGTTGTCGAATATTGGGGGTAGAGCGGCAGAAGCAAGACCCGGTCGGGAGAAAATTCGCGCACGGCCTCGGCCGTCTCTGCGGCGAAGGGATGCCAATAGCGCATCGCGATAAAGACCTTCACCTCGCCGGCGGCATCTTTCAGGGCCGCTTGCAGGGCGATGCCTTGCGCCTTCGTGTTGGCGAGCAGCGGCGAGCCGCCCCCGAGATGGGCATAGATTGCGCGGGCGACCTTCGCGCGCTTTCGGGCGAGGAACTTCGCCAGTGGCCAGCGGATGGCGCTGGGCAAACGGACGATCGCCGGATCGTTGAAGAGATTGAACAGGAAGGGCTCGACCGCGTCCTGGCTGTCCGGACCACCGAGATTGAACAACACCACGGCGAGGCGTTCGGAACGCTCGCTAGCCATGCCAGCCACGAACAATCTCGACGAGCTCGGCCACATGCTCGGGCCGCGTCTGCGGCAGCACGCCATGTCCCAAGTTGAAGATCAGGGGACCATTCCCAAGCTTGCCTAGGATCCGCTCGACGCCCTGGCGCAGCATCGCGCCGCCAGCGACCAAGATTTCAGGATCGAGATTGCCTTGAACGGCCAGATGCGGCTGCAGGTTTGCCGCTGCCCAAGCAAGATCGACCCCGCTATCAAGACTCAGGCCGGCCAGTCCCGGAATTCGCGCGTATTCAGCATAGAGCTCGCCGGCGCCGCGCGGGAACAGGATCACGGACGTCTTTGGATGGCGCGCCCGCAGCGCATCGACGATACGCGTCAGGGGCTGCAACGACCAACGCCGGCGCTGGTCCATATCCAGATCGCCGGCCCAGCTATCGAACAGCTGCACGGTTTCCGCACCGGCAGCGATCTGCGCCGAGAGGTGGGTGATGGTCTGCTCCACCAGGAGATCGATCAGCTGGGAAAACAGGCCGGCTTCATCGCGGGCCGTGCGTTTGGCATGCTCGAAGCCCGTCCCGCCGCGGCCCTCGATCATGTAGGCGGCAACCGTCCACGGGCCTCCGGCAAAGCCGATCAGCGTCACATTTGCGGGTAGCTCACCGCGCAGCCGGCGCAGGGCTTGATAGACGGGCGTCAGCCGTTCCTCGAACCCATCCTTCGACAGCCGCTCGAGATCTGCTGGCGTTCTGAGGGGTAAGAGCCGTGGGCCCTCGCCTTCTTCGAAGCTGACCTTCTGTCCCAGAGCATGGGGAACCACAAGGATGTCGCTGAACAGGATCGCGGCATCCAGCGCGTAGCGGCGCAGCGGCTGAAGGGTTGCTTCCACCGCCAGGTCCGGCGTGAAACAGAAATCCAGGAAGTTCTCGGCCTGCTTTCGCAGCGCCCGGTATTCCGGCAGGTAGCGGCCGGCCTGGCGCATCAGCCAGAGGGGCGGAGGGGAACATCGTTCGCCCGCCAATACGCGCAGGAGGGGCTTCGTTTTCGTCATCGCCGTCAAAACGCTCCACCCTTTGCGGGCTGCCACTTCCTACTACAGTTCATTTAATTGAAAGATAGATTTTGAAGTAGGAGGCAGGAGAGTCGGGGATTAGTTCCTGTCCCGGGAAAACCGTTGAGATATGAACCGGCCGGCGTGAATCCTGCTTCAAGTGGGATAACTTGACCTGGACAGAAAACAGATAAGGCAATCGCTGGATCGGGAATTATGGGGATTGAGGGGATGGATACCAGATCGGTGATATGAGTCACGCAATGCCCAGGGTCTGATGGAATCGATAGCTGGCGGTGAAAGCCGGCTTATGACAGAACGGTTTCGGATGGCAAATTGGTGCATAACGGTGGCCAGGCCGGGTATCGACATTTTACGCACAGGATGCGCACAGGCATGAACGACACGGTCAGCAACGACAAACGACGTTTTCACCTGCATCTGGTCTCCGATGCGACCGGCGAGACGATCAACAGCGTGGCTCGCGCCTGCCTGGTGCAGTTCGACGGTATCGATCCGCTGGAGCATACCTGGAGCCTGATCCGCACCACAGGGCAGATGGAAAAGGTGCTGGCTTCGGTTGCGGCCAATCCGGGAATCGTGCTGTTCACCATCGTCAATGACGAGCTACGCAGCCAGTTGCGCGAAGGCTGTCGCAAGCTGCAGGTCCCCTGCATTGCCGTGCTGGAACCGATAATCGGCGCCTTCGCCAATTTCCTGGGCTTGCAGGCGAGCGGACGGCCCGGCGGCCAGCACGAGCTGGATGCGGAATATTTCGCGCGCATCGATGCCATGACCTTCGCCCTTGCCCATGACGACGGACAATCGGCGCGCAATTACGAAGAGGCCGATGTGATTCTCATCGGTGTCTCGCGCACCTCCAAGACGCCGACCTGCATCTATCTCGCCAATCGGGGCATCAAGGCGGCCAATGTGCCCATCGTGCCGGGCTGCCCGGTTCCCCCGGAGCTGATGCAGGCGCGTCATCCGCTGGTGGTTGGACTGACCAAGGATCCGACCCAGCTGATCCAGATCCGCCGCAACCGGCTGCGTCTGCTGGCCCAGGACGAGCAGACCGATTACATCGATCCGGAATCGGTGCGCGAGGAAGTAGCGCAAGCCCGTCGGCTCTGTGCGGAGCATAACTGGCCGGTGCTGGATGTGACGCGCCGTTCCATCGAAGAGACCGCTGCCGCGATCATTCAGATGCTGGGCGAGCATCGGAGCGTGCCGGCAAATTGACGCCCTGGACCAAAAGCCACCCGGCGAAAAACCACCCATGAGCATCGTGCTTGCCTCGGCCAGCCGGGTGCGGCGGACGATGCTGGAGCAGGCTGGCGTCGATCTCGTCATCGATCCCGCCGCCATCGACGAAGCTGCCATCAAAGAATCGCTCGCCGCGAGCAAAGCCAGCGGCCTCGAGGTGGCGGAGGCTTTGGCCGACCTGAAGGCCCAGCGCATCTCGCCCCGCCATCCGGGCAAGATCGTTATCGGCAGCGATCAGGTGCTGGAATGTGAAGGCCAGCTGTTCGACAAGCCCGAGGATCTCGCCGCCGCCCGGCGCCAGCTTCAGGCCCTGGCCGGCCGCAGCCACCGGCTAATCGCCTGCGCTGTGGCTCTGCGCGATGGAGGCCGGCTGTGGCATCATACGGGTGAGGCGACACTCACCATGCGCAGTTTCAGCGACCAGTTTCTCGATCACTACCTCTCGACCGTCGGCGCGCGGGCGCTCGAATCCGTCGGCGCCTATCAGCTCGAGGCCGAAGGCGCGCAACTCTTCAGCCGGGTGGATGGCGACTACTTCACCGTGCTCGGCCTGCCGCTATTACCGCTGCTGGAATTCCTGCGGGGCCAGGGCGAGCTATCCACATGAAAGCCCTGACTGGCCATGCCAAGCTTGCCGGCGTCATGGGCTGGCCGGTAGCGCATTCGCGCTCGCCGCGCCTGCACGGCTTCTGGCTGGCCCAGCACGATATCGACGGCGCCTATCTGCCGCTGGCGGTCCGGCCGGAGAATTTGGTCACGGCGCTGAAGGCCCTCCCGGCCCTGGGATTCGCCGGGGTCAATCTGACCGTGCCGCACAAGACGGCAGCGCTGAGCATCATGGCGCGGGTGAGCGATGAAGCGCGGCGCATCGGCGCGGTGAATACGATCGTGGTCGGCGCCGACGGGCTGCTCGAGGGCAGCAA
>CAZQLF010000208.1:0-4226 GCA_964594035.1 uncultured Rhodospirillaceae bacterium
GACCCAGGGTGGGCGCACGCTGATGCTGTCGAGCTATCACCTGTCGCGCAAGAATGCATGGTGGTACGCCGCCGAGCTGGCGCAGTTCAGGCCTGATATCCTGTTTGCCTATCCTTCGATGCTGGCGCGGCTGGTAAATCTGGTGGAAGGGGAACCAGCGAAGCCAACGATTTCCACCATTCTCTGCTCATCGGAGACGATGCCCCATGGCCTGCGCGCCGAAGCGCAGGCCCAATTCTCCGCCCGGCTGATTGATTTTTATGGTCTCGCCGAGCGTGTTTGCTTCGCCTGGTCCAAGGACGGCGACAGCTACTATTTCTCCCCCGCCTATGGGTGGACCGAACTGCTGGCAAGCGATGCCGATTCAGGCCAGCCTGGTTGCGTTGCCGCGCGCATCGTGGCGACGGGGTTCTGGAACGATTCAATGCCGCTCGTGCGCTACGACACCGGCGATCTTGCAATCCTGCCGGCCAACCTCGCACCGCGCGAAATCGCCGAGATCCAACTGGGCCTTCGCCCCTTCCGCGGTATCCTGGGCCGTCAGGACGAGACGATCCCGCTTGCCGACGGGACCGTGGTCTATGGCCTGAACCAGATCCCCAAAGGCATCGACCGCGCTTCACAGATCCAGATCGTCCAGCAGGATGCCCTGCAGGTGACGCTGTTCGTGGTACCGAAATCCACATACGCCGCGGCAGAAAGCGAAGCACTGCTGCGCAACGCGCGGGCCCGATTTCCTCCCCAGGTTCAGCTTCGCGTCGAACTCGTCGACCGGCTCATGCAGACGCCGGCGGGCAAGACTCCCTTCGTCATCCGGCATGGCGCGCTGACATCACCGCAAGCTCCGGCTTCCGCAAACCTCACGACGGAGCGGTGAAATAGCCTTCGACCTCGGAGCCTGACCCCAGCCGGGCCTCAAGCGCGAATTGCCGCTCGCCGGTCATGCGCAGGATCGAGCCTTCCAGCTTGTCATCGGTGTTCCGGCAGACGATGACGAGACTACCCTCGCCGCGGCAGCGTTCCCGGATATTGGCGACGGCGCGGCGTATCTGATCGTCGCTGAAATAGATCGGCTGCAGCAAATTGCCAATACGCACCACGTCGGCGCCCCGGATGAAGGGCGCTGGATTGGGTGCGAAGATATCGTCATCGGCAAGACGAATCCGGGCGTGGCGCCGCAGAGCGGGTGCCACGAGCTGAAACTGTCCCTCGCACCTGGCGTCTTTCAGACGCCGGCGTGTCAAACGGCAGAGCGCCGGACGCCAAAGGGCGGCTCCGGTGAGATAATCGAGGCCACGCAAATATGTGCGAATGCCGTGGCCGAATACCTCGATCTGCAGCAGATGCCCATTCCTCTCCGCTAGCGCACGCAAATGGGGACCAACGGCGTAAAGTCCCACGCTCATGACATGGTCGGTCGCGATCATCGTCACCGGCATCTGGCGGCGGTCGAACGCCTCCAGCCATTCCAGCGTGGTGATGCCGGAGGAGACACCCACATCCATTGCCACCTTTGGCGGTGCGCCCAGGCGCCCGATGACCGCGAAAAACAGGTCATTCATGGAATCCAGGCGGTGCGTCTCAGTGGTTTTCATCGTGCCGTTGGAGGTCTTTATGCGGCGGAAGAACTCCCGCTCCTGCTCGCGGCTGAAGTGGTGCCCGTTGACGGCAGAGAGATAGATGCTGGCAGGGATCATGCGGGCCCGCGCAGCAAGGTGCGATAGGCCTCGGCCAGCGGCGGCAGGGCCCGGGATTCCGTGTAGCGCGCCAGAACGGCGGCCCGCGCTTCGCGGCCGAGGCGCACGCGCAGCGCGCCGTCGCGGGCCAGACGATCGATTGCCGCCGCCAGCGCTTCCGCGTCACCGACGGGAATGGTGAGAGCACCGCCGTCGGCCACGATCTCCGGCACCGCGCCTACAGGTGTGACGATAGCCGCCATCCCGGACGTCATGGCCTCGATCAGCGCGTTGGGAAAGCCCTCGCCATGGGAGGGCAGCAGAAACACATCGGCCGCCCGCATCAACTCCAACACGTGGCTGTGGGAAGCGGGGCCTTCGACGGCGCGGATATTGGCAAGCCCCAGGGCGGTCGCCCGTTCCACCAGCATTGGCGTCATTGCCAGGAAGTGAAACCGGGCGGGCGAGCCGTTGCGCTGAAGTTTATCCGCCGAGGCGAGCACCTGTTCGACACCTTTGCGTCGCGCCTCGGTGCCGGCGATGAACAGGAAAACAGGAGTGGTGGTGGCGCTGCGGAAGACTTCGACGATGTTGGCGTCCTGCGACCAGTTCGACAGGACAACGATTTCGCCCTTCCGCCCGGCGCGGCGAATGCAGCCGCTGGCAAACTGCGACTGGGCAATGACCCCCTGCGGCAAATTCAGTACGGCGGAAATCAGCCGGCGCATCAACGGTGACGATCCGGCGTAGAAGATGTCGAAGGCGCCACCGAGCCGGAGCAAAACGGGGCGACCCAGCAGCCGTGCGATAGCCGCATAGAGGGCCGCTTCCCAGAAGACGAAATAGTCGGAGGCCTGGATCTGCACCAGCGTGATCCGCCGCCCCATCACAACGAAAGGGAATTTCACCAGATGCCACAGCGTGATCAACATGCCGATCAGCATACGGCGCACCCCGCCGCGCAGGAGCGCGCCATAACCCCAATTGTCGATAACATTGCGCTTGGGCGGACGCGAAGTCGTGAAGGCGATGAACTCGAAGTCCCGGCGCAAATACGAGGCCATCAGGTTGAGCATGAAGGTGGTAACGCCGCCCTTGGTCGGCGGCATGGGGCCGACCAGAAGCACCCGCGGGCGTTCGATGTCGGGAACGGGAAGCGGAGCTTCAACAGCCGGTTCGACGCTGCGTTGCGGCTCGTTGGTCATGGCATTGATCCAAGTTTGGGCAAGAACTGTGCCGTCGTGCCGCCGCAATCGATGACGACTTGAAACGGCTTGTCGGCCCGAATGGTGTGACCCGTCGTCAAGGGCGTGCATTTGTATTCGACCGTCAGGGTCAGGATCAGGCCCGCCGGCAACGCGTTGGGCGGCTGGCACAACTCGTCCTCGACCTTGACGACGCAGCGGCTGCGTCCATTGCAGCTGCGCTTCACCAGCGGAGTCACGGCACAACTCTTGTGCGCGCCGCTGTGGCCGTAGTTGGCGGAAATCACTTCGATCGCCAGCGATTTGGGAGCTGCGGGTTTCGGCTTGCCATTGGCCGGCGGATTGTCCGCACGCGCCGATACGATGGTCCCCACGATCAGCCCCGTAACAACAGCTGCCCGCATAAACGGCCATATCGTCATGCTGAGCGTACTCCTCGCGTCCAGCGCAGCAGGAAGGGAAGCGCACGGCTGCGCAAATCAATCACGTTCAAGGCAAAAGCAGCGACCACATAGGCAACGGCTCCGACAGCAACCTGGGCGGCGAAGGCGAACAGGCTCGAGCCCGGCACGGCGCGCACCAGCAGTCCCATGAAAACGCAAGCAGCCAGAACGCGAATGCCCGTGGCGATCGGCAAGGGCACGGGGTAAGCAAAGCGGCTTACGATCGATGCGTGGATACCGGAGACAATCATGCCCGCCGTCACGCCGATGGCGGCGCCCACCGGCCCGTAGCGCGGAATCAGGAGGACGCTCAGTCCAAGCGCGACTGCCGCCGCAACGCAGGTGACCCACACCTGCAGACCCGGCCGGCGCCCGAGCTGAAACGCGTGATCGAGGAAATGAGCCCGCATGGTGGCGAAGAACGCACCGGCTGCCATCCACGGCGTAAGCGTCGCCACCATGGGTGCGAATTTGTGGCCAACCAGCGTGTGGGCCACCCCATCGGCGGTCAGCGCCATACCGAGACAGGCCGGCGCCATCACCGCCAGCAGGAAACTGCCATTGGCGAGAAGCTGGCGGCGCGCCCGCCCCGCGTCACCGCTTTCCACGGCGCGCACCGCCAGAGGATAGCCGGCCGAGGCGATGCCACCCCCGATGATCAACAACGTGTTCTGCGTCAGGATGAAGGCAGCGGTATAGAGACCGAGTGCCTCGGCAGAGCCGAGCGCCCCGACCAACGCGCGCGTTCCGGCGCTGATGAGTCCGGTCAAAGTCAGGCTGGCGGCAAGCGGAACGCCAAAGGCGAGCACACTGCGTTCCAAAGCCCAGGTGAAAAGCCGAGCCGCAAGACTTGCGCGTAGCTCCGTGCCCAGACAACGCCCGCACTGAATGTCAACCCCCCC
>CAZQLF010000208.1:4236-5991 GCA_964594035.1 uncultured Rhodospirillaceae bacterium
GGCTGGCGGGAGACGGAAAGGCCGAGGCGGGGCACGGTGCGGGCCAGGGCCGGATCGAAAACCCCGGGGGCCAGGCGGTGGCTATGGATCGTGCCCAGCAAAGCCCCGCCGAACATGCCAATGCCCGTTCCCACAGCCGTCCAAACCGGATCGCGCGTCAACCAGGCGGCGCCGACCGCGCCCAGGAAAATGAGCGCTGCGCGTCCGAGATTCATCGCGAGGTAGCGGAACGGCCGGAGGCCGGCGGTTTCCAGCCGGCCGGCGAGCTCGAACCAGGAATAGCTCCAGGCAAGCAGGATCCCGAGAGCATAGATGGGCGCCTGGGCGCCGGTGAACACGCCTGCCGCCCAGGCCAGCAGGGTAAGCAGGCCCGAAAGCATCAACAGTCCGAAGAAAATATAGACGAAGGTAGCGACCGTGCGTTCACTGCCCGCTTTGCCGTCATAGAAGCGCAGGAAGGAAACGCCAAGCCAGTCGAATCCCATGGTGGAGACGAAGGTCATGATGACCAGGGCCAGGCCGTAAACGCCATAGCTCGCCACGTCGAGCACCCGTGTCAGCAAGGCGGTCGTCGCCATGCTGAATACGCCCGGCAGCAAGCGGGCGAGCACATAGAGCAGGCTATTTCGGATCAGCATGGGGTTCGCCCACCGGTTCTGCCATGGGCATCCGGCGTGCCGATGTAAAGGGTTGCATGGCCGCGCGCAGCCGCTGACGAAGCTCCATGGGCAACAGCCAAAACGCGGCAAACAAGAGCAGCTGATTCACCGTCGGCCTGCCGCGCGCGAAGCTGCGGCGCAACAGGAAAGCCAGGCCGGCATGATCGCCGGTACGCCGGGCTTGGGAAGCCAGCACCACCAGGCAAAAACCGGCATAGGCGCGCGGCGTGACGAGGCCGCCCATGCTTTCGATCCAGGCCAGGGCATCGCGCCAGGCGAAGTTGGTGCCCAGCGAATTGCGCAGATCGTCGGCATGGATGACCACCAAAACGTCCGGCAACATGAGGATGCGCGCGCCACATTCCTTCGTCAGGCGCAGAAGCAGCGTCATGTCCTCATTCTGGGGGGTAGATCCGAAACGCACCTGCATGAACAGCCAGCGCGGCAACAGATAGCTGGCGGTGGCCACATAGGCTTCGCCCCGGAAAAGCGAGCGGCGCAGCCAAAGATGCTCATCGAGCGGCGTGTGACCGTCATAGGGCTGTCGCGGCCAGATATAGGTGGCCTGGGGCGTGATCACCCGGCAGCGGCACGTCAGCAGGATGGCCTCGTCGAGTGAAGCGGCGGCCAGCTGGCGCTCCAGCTTTTCCGCAACCCACTCATCATCGTCGTCGAGGAAGGCGAGCCAGTCGCCGCGGGCGGTCTCCGCACCGGCATTGCGCGCTGGGCCAGGCCCGAGCGCGCGATCGTTCTGCAGCACGCGCAACCGCGGCTCGACATACGCCGCCAACATGGCCATCGTCTCGGGATTGTGACCGTCGACCACGACAATTGCTTCGAGATCGCCGTAAGTCTGGGCGAAGACGCTGTCGAGCGCGCGGCGCAACTGCTGCGGCCGGCGGGTGGTGGGGATGATGACCGATACCAGAGCCATGACGTCCCTAACGCACCCGTTGCGGGATGACTCTGCTCACGGCGAATCCCCGCGAAAGCGTGGCGCGGCGAAGTGCCGCGGCGGCGGCGCACTTCCGCTCGCGCCGCCAGCTGCCCAGCAGGTGGATCGAGCCGGGCCGCCATACCGTGAAATGATCGGGAA
>CAZQLF010000209.1:0-5987 GCA_964594035.1 uncultured Rhodospirillaceae bacterium
AGGCGCCGCGTTCGGCCGCGCGCACCGCCGTCAGCAGCGTGTTCTGCGCGCTCATGGCGATGATGCGCAGATCGGGCCGACGCTGGCGGATGCCGGGAATGAGATCGAGCCCGTTGCCATCGGGCATCAGCACATCGGTGATGACGAGATCGCCCTCGCCTTCCCCGATCCACTGCCAGAGGGTCGCGGCCTTGTCGGTGCTGCGGACATTGTAGCCAAGGCGTCCCAATGCCTGATCCAGAACGACGCGGATGGCACGGTCGTCATCGGCAACGAGGATCGTCTCGCCGCTCATGCGTCGTCGCCTTCGGCGGCCATAGGCAGCAGCACCCGGAACTGCGTGCGTCGCGGTTCGCTCGAAACCTCGATCAGCCCGCCATGATCGGCGACGATCTTGGCGACCAGCGCCAGACCCATGCCCTTGCCGCCGGGCTTGCCCGAGGTAAAAGGCTCGAAGAGCCGGTCACGCAGCGCCTCGTCGATGCCAGGCCCGTTATCCTGCACGCTGATCGCCAGCGGCAGATGCCGGCCGCCGCCATCGGAATCCGAAAGCCGCAGGCCGAGCTGATAACGGGTGGTCAGCGTGATGACGCCGCCTTCCTCCGCCGTTGCCTCGGCGGCGTTCTTCACGAGGTTGAGGAAAAGCTGGATCAGCAGGTCGCGATTGCCCAGCACCGCTGGCAGCGAAGGGTCGTAGTCGCAGACGAAGCGGCGGCCGCGGGCAAAGCCGGGCTCGGCGATCTGGCGAACGTGGTCGAGCACCTTGTGGATGTTCACCGGCTGGCGATCGAGCGAGCGTTCGTCGGCGAACATCTCCATGCGGTCGACCAGGGCCACAATGCGGTCGACTTCTTCGCAGATCAGCCGGGTGAGATTTCGCCCGCTTTCATCGAGACCGCTTTCCAGGAGTTGTGCGGCACCCCGTACGCCCGACAGAGGATTCTTCACTTCATGGGCGAGGACAGCGGCCAGCGTTCCCATGGCGCGCGCCGTGCCGCGCCGGTTCAACGCCTCGTCGAGGCGACCTGCGATCGAGCGTTCCTGAAGCGCCAGGGTCATCCAGCCGCCACGCTCGGCGAGCGGCGCCACATCCACGGCGACCATGCGACGGCCGAGCGCAGCACTTTCGATCGCCATCTCGCGATCGGCCACGCTCGCCTTGTCGGCGCGCGCCTGCGCGAGCAGTAAGAACAATGGTGAGTCCGCTGGAATGAAATCACCCAATGCGCAACCAACGGCATCCACGCCGAGGAACTGCAGCGCGGCAGCATTGGCGAAGCGGATCTGGTTCTCACCATCGAGCGCCAGCACCGGCGTTGCCAGCGACTGCAGAAGCTGTCCAGCATCCACACCGGCAACAGGCGCGAACACGATGCTGTTCTTCGATGCAGGCGCCTGGGCCGACATCAGGCAGCGAGCCTTTCGATCAGCGGGGGGTGGAAGGCCGTAAGGGCCGGGACAGGGCGGGCGGGATCGGCGATGCGGTTGAACGCGGCGCGGAATTCGGCGGATTCCGGCAGGCCCTTGCTGTACCAGCCGATATGTTTGCGGGCGACGCGCGAACCAGGCTCCGTGCCGTAATGCGTAAGCATCGCCTCGTAATGCTCGGCGACGATCATGCTCTGCTCGGCAAGCGACGGGTCGGATAGGATATGGCCGGTGCGCAGGAAGTGAATCACCTGACGCAGGAACCACGGACGGCCATAGGCGCCGCGCCCGATCATCACGCCATCGGCGCCGGATTCCACCAGCGCCCTCTTCACGCCCGGCAAATCGACGATGTCGCCGTTGACGATGACCGGAATCGTCACCGCTTCCTTGACCTGCCGCACGAAACTCCAATCCGCCTTGCCCTCATAGAATTGGCAGCGCGTGCGGCCATGGATGGTGATCATCCTAATGCCGCAATTCTCGGCGATGCGCGCGAGGCTCGGTGCATTACGGTTCGCATCGTCCCAGCCCGTGCGCATCTTCAGGGTCACCGGCAGCGACACGGCCTTAACGGTTGCTTCCAGGATGCGGGCCGCATGCACCTCGTCGCGCATGAGCGAGGAGCCCGCATGGCCGTTGACCACCTTCTTCACCGGGCAGCCGAAATTGATGTCGATGAGCGCGGCGCCGCGATCCTCATTCAGCTTGGCTGCCTCTCCCATCACCGCGGGCTCACAGCCGGCGAGCTGCACCGCCATGGGGAATTCCTCCGGCGCCGTGCCGGCCATACGCAGCGATTTGCGGGATTCGCGGACCAGCGCCTGGCTGGCTATCATTTCGGAGACGACCAGCCCGGCGCCGCTGCGCTTCACGAGGCGGCGGAACGGAAGATCCGTCACCCCTGACATGGGTGCCAGGACAACGGGCTCTTCCAGCCGCAATGGGCCGATCTGGATGCTCATTTGGTGGGCAATTGCCGTTTTTGCTTAAAGGCTAGGCAATTCTACCCCGAAATTGCTGCACTGCAACAGCCCAAATTGACAAACATTAGGCCAGCAGAACGTCGCGGACGAACTTCACCCCCGGATAAGCCAGGGTCAGCAACAGATAGGCCGTCAGCACCAAACGGATGGCCTGGCGGCCTCGCAGGCCGGTGCGCCAGTGGAGCAGCAGCAACGCCCCGATGACAACGAAGGCGAGCAGCGACAGCAGTGTCTTGTGATCGAAGACCAGCAGCCGGCCCGACATCAGGTATTGGGTAGCCATGCCGCTCACCACGCCGATGCCGAGCACGATTTCCGCGCCCGCCAACACGCCCTGCCGCAATCGCTCGCCATCGGCCACGGCGGGGAGTGTTTGCAGGAAGGCACTGCTCATGCGGCGCTTCAGGGTGCGCTCCTGCAGCCAGCCGGCGAACCCAGCCACCGCGGCGATAGTGGCAAGCCCATATGTCGCCACGGACATCGCGATATGCAGATCGAGCCAGGCGGGCGATGCCGCTGGCGGCAAGCTCTCCCGCGGCACGGCGGCGAACAGTGTCCCCAACAGACCCAGCAGCAGGCAGTAACCCGCGAGCAGTGGCAGCAGCCGCCAAGCGGATTCATTGAGCGCGGCGATGACGGCAAACAGGATCATCGCCGCGGCGACACTGACCCAGACCGCACCGGAAAGGCTTGGCTGCCAGCCACCGGCATTCTGTACCGTCACCAGACCTGCCGGGCCCGCGACCGCGACCAGCAACAATGACCAGATCACACCGTCGCGTGTGGCGCGCGGGCGGATCAGCAACAGCGACGCCGGCACGAGCGAAAGAAGGGCTGCGTAATCCATCCACATGGCGAGAGCGCTATAGCGATTTCAGGCGCTTGGCAAGCCGCGCCGCCAGGCGGTTACCGAAATGTCATGGGTCTCATCCAGCACCCGGTGTTCAGCCGCCTGCAGCCCATGGCGCGCCATCACCTGCTCCGGCGTTTCGCCGGGCACGCCAGGGAAAATCGGCCGGCCATTGGGCAACCTCACGCCGGGCGCGCGCGACAGGAAGAAAACGTCGTAGCGATCGAGGAACAGGCCGAAGACGCCGGTGCCGCCGATGATGGCGATGCGATTGGCCGGTTCCCCAGCCGCGGCCAGCGCTTCATCAAAGGTCGCCCCGGACGGGTTCCACAACAAGATCTTGTCATTGATCGGATCGAGGCCGAGCACCGGCACCTTGCGCGTGAGGACAATGCGGGGACGCAGGGCCGATTTCACCTGATGCTCGTGGGAATGCCGGCCGTGCACCACCAGATCGACACCCTCGAGGCTCTCCGTGAAGAAGTCCTTGTCGGCCTTGAACGACAGGGAATCCGGCATGACGCCGAGAGAATTGGCAAGCATGCCGTCATCGGAGACGATGGCATAACCTTCGATTTGCCGCTCGGCCGACACGGCGCTAGTTCGCCAGGATCGTGTTCGACTTTCCCGCTTCGACCTGGTCGATCACCAGCAGCTTCGCCGGCACGTTCCCTGTGCTCGTCCCGAAATGCCAGACGTCGATGGCTTCCACGATGAAATCACCCGTGTGGAAGGTCTGGCGCTGGCCACCTTCATACTCGACGGTGATCTCGCCCTGCAGAACATAGCCGTAGCGCTGCGATGGATGCTTGTGGCGCGGCAGTTTTGTGCCCGGCGCGATCTCCAGCACCGTGACGATGACCTGCGCGTCTTTCGCGGGCAGTACGATCGGCTGGCCGATGGCGGTCTTCGTCGTGCTGATGACGATCTTCGATTTGACCGGTGTGTCCGCCGCGCCCGCGGGCGCGAGACAAGCCAGGCTCAGGAGGCCAGCAATGATCCATCGCGTCATCAGCGGCCCCGCTCGCTGCGGCCCTTGGGATATTTGGCGCGGTATTCCTCCACCGCCTGCTCCATGGTCACGAATTCCGCTCCACCTTCGCGCAGCTTCCCGATCAGCCATTCCAGCATGATCAGCCGATGGCCGCGGCCGATGACATGGGGGTGGAAGGTGTAGGTCAAAATTCCCCAGTCATAGTGGTCGCGCATATAGGTGAAGTCGGCGAGCCAGTTATCGCCCACCAGGGCTGCATTCATCAGCCCGACCTGGACCATTGTCTGATAGCGCATGTATTCGAAGACCGGAAAATCATCGAGGGTCCAGCTGATGGGCATCTCCACCAGTTTCGTATCTGGCCCGTGGATCAGCGGCTCCTCCAGCGTCACCACGTCGCCGTCGCGCGCCTGATACGGCAGATAGTCGTGGCCCATCAGGCTGCTGTCATAGACGAAGCCATGCTTCAGCAGCAGGCCGATGGAGTAAGGACTCAAATCCCAGGAGGGCGAGCGATAACCCCGCGCATAGCGGCCCGTCAGCTTCTTGATCGCCTCATTGCCGCGGGCGAGCTCGCGATCTTCGGCTTCCTTGCCCAAGGTGGCCGGCGGGCGATGGGTCCAGCCGTGATGACCGATCTCATGGCCTGCCTTCACCACGGCGGCCACGCTGCCAGGATAAGTCTCGATCGTATGGCCAGGAATGAACCAAGTCGGCGCAACCTTGTGCTTAGCAAGAAGCGCCAGGATCCGATCGCTCGCCACCATGCCAAAATCGCCGCGTGAGATCGCCGTCGGCGACGTCATCTCGCGAGAGATGAAGGGCGACGTATTGTCGTGATCGAAGGTGAGGCAGACGAGGTGCTTGGGCATGGCTGGTGTTCCTTTCACCGGCCATGATGCCATGGCAAAAGCGGGAGCGGCAGGGGCGCCTTGAAGGGGCGGCCCCTGCCTGTGCGTCAATCCAGAATGCCCGACAGCGTATTGCTCTTTTGCGCCTTGCAACTGTTCTTGAGGCAACCGAGCTTCCATTCGCTCTCGATGACCGCCAGCAGATTATAGTGGTTGGCCGGCTGGTCGAACTTGTGCGCCGGTGTCGTGTCCGCCGTGATCACCACCAACGGCGTGCGCGCGCCGCCAAGCGTTGTGTTGTTGCGGCCCACCGGGCTGCCGGAGGTACCGGCGAAACCTGTATAGTCGTCTTCGTCCCACACGATGACGATGGCGGCCCCCTCGCCCCAGGCCTTGGAGCCGGTGATCGCCGTCACCGTATCCTTGAGGTAAATATCGCCCAACTTGATGGCGCCATGATCCAGACCAGAATCCGGATAGCCGCAATCGGGCATCTTGATGGCAGCTGCGGCTTTCGGCGAGATGCCATGCATGTCATGGCACTGATCGGGGCTGATCCACACCAGATCGGGTAGCGTGTCGGCGGCAAGGTCGCTGGTGAACTGGTCATAGGGCACGATGTTGTCGACGCGCTTGGGATTCTGGCTGATATCGGCGAAGTACAGGAACGGGTTGTGTTTCTGCGCGTAGAGCTTGGCAATCACCTTGCCGTCGCTGCCGACTGGCGCATATTCCAGCGTCTTGTTGTCCGCCGGCATCGCCTGCATATACGCCTTCCAGCTATGCCCCTTGCCTTCGAGCTGGTCGACGAGGTTCTTGCCCTTGAAAAGGGTTGCCTGGTTCGCCGCCGAAATAGCTTTCGTATCGGTCAGCAGCAG
>CAZQLF010000210.1:0-5959 GCA_964594035.1 uncultured Rhodospirillaceae bacterium
GGCTCGAGAAGTTCCTCCAGGATCACCCGGATCACGAGCAGTTCACGCCGGACGACTTCGCCGCTATCGAGGCGAAGATGCGCGAGATCGTCGACCGCGACGAAAAGATCGTGCGCGAAATCTGGAGCCGCGAGCGGATGATCCAGTATTTCCGCGACCACGGCGAAAGCTTCAAGGCGGAATGGGCCGCACAGATGCCCGAGGACGAGGAGATCTCCGTCTACCGCCAGGGCAAGTGGCTCGACATGTGCACAGGCCCGCATCTGCCCTCCACGGGGAAGCTGGGCAAGGCCTTCAAGCTGATGAAGCTCGCCGGTGCCTATTGGCGCGGCGATCCGAAGAATCCGCAACTGCAGCGCATCTACGGCACCTGCTGGCCCGACCAGAAACAGCTCGACGGCTACCTCCACATGCTGGAGGAAGCCGAGAAGCGCGATCACCGCCAGCTCGGCCGCGAGATGGACCTGTTCCACCTCCAGGAAGAGGCAGCGGGCTCCGTCTTTTGGCACCCCAAAGGCTGGGCGCTGTTCCGCACGCTGGAAGGCTATCTGCGCAAGCGGCTGGCCCATGACGGCTATGTCGAGGTGCGCACGCCCCAGCTGCTCGACCGCAGCCTCTGGGAATCCTCGGGCCATTGGGAGAAATTCCGCCAGGGCATGTTCACGGCGGAATCCGAGGATCGCGTTCTCGCACTCAAGCCGATGAACTGCCCCTGCCATATCCTGATCTTCAATCAGGGGCTGAAGAGCTATCGCGACCTGCCGCTGCGCATGGCCGAGTTCGGCGCCTGCCATCGCAATGAACCCTCCGGTGCGCTGCACGGCATCATGCGCGTGCGCGCCTTCACCCAGGACGATGCGCATATCTTCTGCACGGAAGACCAGATCAAGGCGGAGAGCGCGAAGTTCTTCGCGCTGCTGATGTCCGTCTACAAGGATTGCGGATTCACCGATGTGCGCGTGCGCCTGGCCAACCGGCCGGAGCTGCGTGCCGGCACGGACGAGGTGTGGGACCGCGCCGAGCGCGATCTGCGCGAGGCCATCGACATGTCCGGCGTACCCTATGACCTCGCACCCGGCGAAGGGGCTTTCTACGGACCGAAGCTGGAGTTCCATCTGCGCGATACGATCGGCCGCTCCTGGCAATGCGGCACGCTGCAGCTCGACTTCATCCTGCCCGAGCGCCTCGATGCGAATTACATCGGCCAGGACGGGCAGAAACATCGCCCCGTGATGCTTCACCGAGCCATCTTCGGCTCGCTGGAACGTTTCATCGGTGTGATGATTGAAAACTATGCGGGCCGCTTCCCGCTGTGGCTGGCACCGCTGCAGGTGGTCGTCACCACCATTACCAGCGATGCCGACGACTACGCACGCAAGGTAAAGGCTGCAGTCGATGCGGCAGGCTTGCGCTCTGAGATCGATCTGCGCAACGAGAAGATCAACTACAAGGTCCGCGAGCACTCGCTGAAGAAGGTTCCGGTCATGCTGGTGGTGGGCAAGCGCGAGGCCGAAAACGGCAGCGTCGCGATCCGCCGCCTGGGCCAGGAAAAGCAGGAAGTCCTTGCCCTCGACGAGGCGCTCAATAGACTTAAATCCGAGGCCGTCTCGCCGGCGGACCTTCCCTGACACAGCCCTATTAACAACAGAGGAGTACGACCTATCGCCAGATCACCGATGGATGCCGCCCCGTCACGCGACGGCCCGCGCATCAACACCCAGATCACCGTGCCGACAGTCCGCCTGGTCAAGGAGGATGGCACGATGGTTGGGGTCACCCCGCTCCGCGAGGCGCTTGCCATGGCAGCCGATGCCGGCCTCGACCTCGTTGAAATCTCGCCCAATGCCGTTCCGCCCGTCTGCAAGATCCTCGACTTCGGCAAGTTCAAGTACGAGGTGCAGAAGAAGCGCAACGAGGCGCGCAAGAAGCAGAAAGTGATCGACGTCAAGGAGATCAAGCTGCGCCCCGGCATCGACGCGCATGACTATGACGTCAAGATGCGATCGGTGACGCGGTTCCTGGAGGAAGGCGACAAGGTCAAGGTGACGATGCGCTTCCGCGGCCGCGAGATGGTGCATCAGGAGATCGGCGCCCAGGTGCTGGAGCGCGTGCGCAGCCAGTTCGATGCGGCGGCGAAAGTCGAGCAGATGCCGCGCCTCGAAGGCCGGCAGATGGTGATGGTTCTGGCGCCGAGATAAACGTCGAAGGGCGGTATCGCGTGAGTGACATCGTCCCAAGCCAAGGCGATCCCGAGCGCCAACGTCCGGTCCCGCGCCGTGACGTCGGACACGGCCATTGGGGCGACGACATGCCCGGCTTCGAGTTCGGGCCGCCGCGGCGCGACATCTGGAATCCCCCGGTCTTCGGCGCCTCGGCCGTGCTGCTGGGTGCTGCCGCCCTGTTTCGCGCCCCGCTGCTGCTGGGGCCGATCGCGGTGCTCTTCGGGCTGATCGCTCTCTTCCGCAAGCAATATGCGCTGGGCGCCATCGGCACCATCACGGGTGCCGCGGCGATCCTGACCTCACCCTGGTTCTGGACCGGCGTGGGGATCGCCTGGCTCTACGAAAAGCTGCTGATGTAGCGCGCTAGCTCAACGCTTTCCTCAAGCTCGCTGCATAGTAGTCGGCCAGCGCATTCAGCGCGCCAGCACAATCGCCCGAATATGACGAGCCATGCATCAGCGCCAGCCGCTTGGGCGCGAGTGCCGCCAGCTTGCGAACGCCGGGTGCGGTACGCGCACCGAGACTGGTCGACTGAAACGCTTCTTCGGCAGCGATGGCCGGCCCCAGGATATCGCTGTCGAGGATCGCCTTGTCGTTGCCCACATGCGTGAACAGATCGCCACAAAGCAGCGTGCCAGCCGTCTCCTCATAGATCAGGCCCGCTTCCCAGCCATGCGGCACGTGCGGGGTATCGATGTAGCGCACCCGCTTGCCGCCGAGATCGATGACCTCGCCATCGTTCAACATGCGGGGTGCACGGTCTGCCAGATCCGTTAGCGAAACCATGCATGCTGTCATGCCATGGGCGACCTGCGCCTGTGGCGCTGCCGCCAGCCAGCTGTTCATCGCGCCGCACTCATCGGCCTCGACATGCCCGAAAGTGATCCAGCGCAGACGGTTGACCGGCATCACCCGCGATGCGGCAGCCGAGACCGACGGGAACATGCCGCGATAACCGCAATGGAAGAGCAGCGGCTGATCGGCATCGATCAGGAACTGGTTGAACACGAAGCCGGCCGGCGGGGCAATATCGGAGACGAAGGTAGAAAGCCTGTAGATGCCGTCAGCGATCTCGTCGATCTTGGTCTGCATGCCCGTCTCCGAATCAGTTTGAACTTTGGGGGCGCAAGGCTTGACGCATTGACGCCAGCAAGTAAACCACTCGATGAGAAACGCCACGGGGGACCTGCCATGCATGCCGGCTTTGCCAACACGCCCGAGCCACCCTATTACGCGGTGATCTTTACCTCGCAGCGCAAGCCGGGCGATGAAGGCTATGGCGCCATGGCCGAGGCCATGTTCGAACTCGCCCTCAAGCAGCCCGGCTGTCTTGGTGCGGAATCTGTGCGGGGGCAAAGCGGGCTCGGCATCACCGTTGCCTATTTCACCGATGAAGCCTCCATTCGCGCCTGGAAACAGAACACCCGGCATCTGGCTGCCCAGAAGCTCGGCAAGGAGCGCTGGTACCAGCATTATGAGTTGCGGGTGGCGAAGGTGGAGCGGGCCTATTCAGGGCCCGAAGGGAGGTAAACAGGACCAAGGGCGCTGGCTGGCGCCCTTGCCTTGGCCGACCCCGGCCTGTATAACCCGCCGCTTCCCATAGGGAGCCAGTGACGGCCACGGCAGGGCATGCCCAAACCGTCCATTCAATCAATCTTTTAGCCAAGGAATAGAAATGCCCAAGATGAAGACCAAGAGCGGCGCCAAAAAGCGCTTCAAGCTCACCGGCAGCGGCAAGGTGAAGATGTTTCCCTCGCAGCGCCGTCACCGCCAGATCAGCCGTCCGAAGAAGATGAAGCGTCAGGCCCGCGGGCCCGAGACGATGAATCCCTCGGATGCCAAGCTGGTCAAAAAATTCTTCATGCCGAACGGATAAGGAGGCACCCACATGGCACGCGTCAAACGGGGTGTCACCACCCACGCCAGGCACAGGAAGATCGTCAAGATGGGCGCCGGCTATCGCGGCCGCGCCAAGACCAACTTCCGCGTCGCGATCGAGAAGGTTGAGAAGGGCCTGCGTTATGCCTATCGCGACCGCCGGGCACGCAAGCGCAATTTCCGCGGCCTGTGGATCCAGCGCATCAATGCCGGTGTCCGCGAACATGGGATCACCTATTCCCAGTTCATCAACGGCATCAAGCGCGCGGGGATCACCATCGACCGCAAGGTGCTGGCCGAACTCTGCTACCAGGAGCCGGCGGCCTTCGACGCCCTGGTGAAACAGGCCGTCGCCGCACTCGGTAAGGCCGAGGCGTAGGACCAATGCGCTGGCTCGGCAGGGCGGCGGCGATCATCGCCCTCGCCCTGCTGGCTGCCTGCGGGGGCTATGGCTCCGATATCGACGCGGTGAAACAGGCCGAGGCGACGCCGGGCCAGACCAACGAGGCCTGGGTCAATACGATCGCCGGCGCCCGCGGCCATGTCGACTGGTCGGCCGGCAAGGCCACTGCCTACAACAACAACGACATCATCGAGGTCGTGGCCACCATCGACAGGCCGGGCGCTACCGGCGGCGACCACAAGATCGAACTGCACTTCATCCATAACCGCCAGACACAGAAGGTCGCCCTGGACAACGTCATGGTCGACGGCAAGTCGCAAGGGCTGCTGGGTGGTGCGCTCAATCTACTGTTGCTGCAACTTCAATGACTGCCCTATAGTCGCCGCCACCATGATGGCCTTTCGATTTACCAGCGAAACCAATAGTTTCCAGCGGCCCCGGGGGCGGCTGTGGCGGAGGACGGCCTAGCGCCGATCCGGCACGGGTGAACAGAACCGAGCGGGGCCGCCTCAGACGGCCCCTTTTTATTTGGCGCCCTCTTAATAGGCGGAATTGACGATGCAGGATCTGGATCAGGTCAGGGACAAATGGGTTGCGGCGGCGCATGCGGCAGGATCGCCCGATGCGCTGGAGCAGATCCGCGTGGAAGCACTCGGCAAGAAAGGCGAAGTCTCGCTGCTGATGAAGAGTCTCGGGGGGCTCGACCCCGAGGCGCGGCGCGAGGCGGGCCAGCGGCTGAACGCGGTCAAGGATGCGGTGACCGCGGCGATCGAGACACGCAAGCAGACACTGGGCGAAGCCGTGCTTGATGCGCGCCTCGCCAGTGAGCGGGTCGACGTGACCCTGCCGCCGCGCCCGGAAGCGGAAGGGCGCATTCATCCCGTTAGCCAGACAATCGACGAGATCGTCGAGATCTTCGGCGAGATGGGCTTCAAGGTCGCGGAAGGGCCCGATATCGAGGACGACTTCCACAACTTCACCGCGCTCAATATCCCGGAGAGCCATCCGGCGCGCCAGATGCACGACACCTTCTATCTGCCGGAACAAGCGGATGGATCGCGTCTGGTGCTGCGCACCCACACCTCGCCAGTGCAGATCCGGCACATGCGCAACAACAAGCCGCCGATCCGCATCATCGCGCCGGGCAGGACCTATCGCTGCGACAGCGACATGACCCATTCGCCCATGTTCCACCAGGTCGAGGGGCTGGTGGTGGACGAGACCACCCATATGGGCCATCTGAAAGGCTGCCTGATCGATTTCTGCCGCGCCTATTTCGGCATTGCGGAACTGCCGGTTCACTTCCGTCCGAGCTATTTCCCCTTCACCGAACCTTCCCCTCAACTCTCAATTGGTGTGCCGAGTCGGGTGCGCGGCCCAACACTCTGGTCCGCTTCGACACCAAGACCGAGAAGTTCCAGACCTGGGTGATTCCGTCCGGCGGCGGCGTGATCCG
>CAZQLF010000211.1:0-3694 GCA_964594035.1 uncultured Rhodospirillaceae bacterium
CGCAGGTTGAAGAACAGCTTCTTCTGCGCCGCCGTGGTGCCGATCTTCACCAGCGACCAGCTGTGCAGGATGTATTCTTGAATCGCGGCACGGATCCACCACATGGCGTATGTCGCGAGACGAAAGCCGCGATCGGGATCGAAGCGTTTGACCGCCTGCATCATCCCGACATTGCCTTCGGCGATCAGTTCGTTGATGGGCAGCCCATAACCGCGATAACCCATGGCGATCTTCGCCACCAGACGAAGATGGCTGGTGATCAGCCGGTGAGCTGCCTCCGGGTCCTGATGCTCCTGCCAGCGCTTGGCCAGCATGAACTCCTCATTGGGCTCGAGCATCGGGAACTTGCGGACTTCCTGCAAATAGCGGGAGAGCCCGCTGTCGGTCGCGAGTCTGGGTAGCGTTCGGATCGCTGTGGTCATTTCCCCTCCTGGGATCCCAGCCTGTCGCGGCAATGCGGCAGAACTGGGGCCGGATCGTAAATATGGCCCCCGGGTAGGCCCTCTTCAAGAATGGTGTAGCAAATTACTCAGGTATCGTCAATCCTCCTTTGTTTCCAAAGCCTTAATTAAATTAAGGATATCTGGGGGCAGGGGGCTTTCAAAGCGCAGCTGCTCGCCCCTTCGCGGGTGCAAAAAGCCCAGGGTTCGAGCGTGCAGGGCCTGGCGGCCAAAGCCCGCCAGCGCCCGTCGGCACGCGGCGCTGAGGCGGGAACGGCGCTCCGCCGTCTCCCGGCCATAGACCGGATCGCCCAGCAACGGATATCCGGCTGCCGCCAGATGGACCCGGATCTGATGCGTCCGGCCGGTGGCAAGCTGGCATTCAATCAGGCTCGCTCCCGGGCCCAGGGCGCGGATCACCCGATAGCGGGTGAGGGCCGGCTTGCCGCCGCGCTTCACTACGGCCATGCGCTTGCGGTCCACGGGATGGCGGCCGATCGCACCCGCGATCTCGCCTTCGCGCGGCACCGGTATTCCCCAGACCACCGCCCGGTAGGTCCGCTCGATACGCCGGGCGGCGAAATCGGCCGCCAATGCCCGATGCGCCAGGTCGTTCTTGGCGGCGACGATCAGCCCGCTGGTATCCTTGTCCAGGCGGTGGACGATGCCCGGCCGCTTTTCCCCGCCGATGCCCGACAGGCTGTCGCCGCAATGGGCGATCAGCGCATTGACCAGGGTGCGGTCCGGGTTGCCGGGGGCGGGATGAACCACCAGGCCGGCGGGCTTGTCGACCACGATCAAATCGGCATCCTCATAGACGATCGGAAGGTCGATGGCCTGGCCCTCGGGCTTTGCCGACACCACGGCAGGCAGGCTCAGGACGTAGGTTCGGCCTGGTTTGACCCTATGGGAGGGGTCGGATAAGGTCGCGCCGCCGGCGCTCACATGGCCCGCCTCGATCAGGTTCTTGAGGCGGCTGCGAGAAAAGCCGGCCAGCCGCCGTGCCAGGAATCGGTCGAGCCGTTCGCCGGCATCCTCGTCACCGGCCATCATCGGCGGCGGCTGTTCGTTGAGCGAATTTCCTGGGGGGTCGTGGGGCATAGCCCTGCGAGACTGGACCGAAAGCATGCAGGCTCTCAAGATTCTTGTCATTCTCATGGGCGTGCTGATCCTGGCCGGGGTGACCGTGGTCGGCATGACCGTCTTCAATCGCATGGGCGGCGGCGGCAGTAATTTCGGCAGCATGGCTCTGGCCCTGCCGAAGGGCTGCCATCTGATCGGCATGATCAACGCCGGCGACCGGCTGGCTCTGCGCCTGGGCGACAGTGCCGAATGCCAAGTCATCCTGTTCGTCGATCCTCGCAATGGCCAGCAGGTAGGAAGCCTGGCTCTGCAATCCCAACCTTGAGTCAGCGGCCAACAGCACACCAACAGGACATCAGCGATGAATTTCTGCAGCGACAACGTGACCGGAGCGGCGCCCGAGATCCTTGCGGCCATCAGCGCCAACAATACCGGCGCTTTCGCCTCATACGGCGCCGACAAACTGACCCAGCGCGTCGAAGGCAAGCTGAAAGAGATTTTCGAGACCGATCTCGTGGCATATCCGGTCGCGACCGGCACCGCGGCCAACGCCCTGTCACTTTCCCTGCTGTCGCCATCCTGGGGCGCCATCTATTGCCATCAGGAGGCCCATGTCGCGGTGGATGAATGCGGCGCGCCGGAGTTCTACACGGGCGGCGCCAAACTGGTCGATCTGCCGGGCGAGCACGGAAAGCTGACGGCAAAGCAGCTCGCAGAGGTTATCGCCCGCTCCGGCCAGGGCAACGTGCATCAGGCCCAGGCGGCTGCCATCAGCCTGACCCAGGCGACGGAATCGGGCACCGCCTATCGCGCCGAGGAAGTGGGTGCGGTCTCCGAAGTGGCCAAGCGTCACGGTCTCGGCCTGCATATGGATGGCGCGCGCTTTGCCAACGCGCTGGTGTTCCTGGGCGCGAAGCCGGCCGACATCACCTGGCGCGCCGGCGTGGATATCCTCTCCTTTGGCGCCACCAAGAATGGCGCGCTGGCGGCCGAGGCGGTGGTGATCTTCGACAGGAAGCGCGCCCAGGAGTTCGAATTCCGCCGCAAGCGGGCTGGCCATCTCTTCTCCAAGATGCGCTTTCTCTCGGCCCAGCTCGACGCCTACCTGCACAACGATCTCTGGCTGAAGAACGCGCGCCATGCCAATGCCATGGCCAAGCGGTTGTCCGACGGACTCTCGGCCATTGCGGGCGCCAAGCTGGCCCATGCGGTGGAGGCCAATGAGGTGTTCGTCGATCTGCCGGAGACGGCGATCCGCGGCCTGCTGGCCGATGGCTTCCAGTTCTATCGCTGGCTGGGCGAGGACAAGACCCTGCTGCGCCTCGTCACCGCGTATGACACGAAGGAGGCAGACGTCACCGCCTTCATCGCCTCGGCCAAGCGCCACGCCGCCAAGGCCAACGAACGGGTGACTTGAAGGCGCCCTGGCTGAAGCCTCAAACAGAAGACAGGGGCTGCGATGCAGCTCCCTCTCCCCCATGAAGAACAGGGGAGAGGAAAATAGGCACGATCGCCTAAGCCTGGTCCTCGTGATGCAGGTCGTGGACCACGACGCCGTGGGACTGCAGCGGCATCTTCAGCCAATGGCGATGCGATAGGGTGCGCATCGTATCCTCATAACCCACGCGCCAATGCTCGCGCATCGAGGTGCCCGAGAATTCGTAGTCCTTGGCGTGGCCCTCGTAATCCTTCTGCTGATAGATCAGGTGGACGATGTTGATGGCGCCCATCCGCTGAAGCTGCTGGAGCAGGTGGCGATCGTCATCGCTGCGCTGATCTTCGGGCAATTTCGCCAGGGCATGGGCCAGGCGCTGCTTCAGATCGTAGCCCCGCTTGAACATGTCGGTGTTATAGCGCGTGCGGCTGGAATACATGATGTCCTTGTGTCGGCCCATGACGTCGCGCATGTCGCGTGGCAGCGGCCCACGCGCATTGAACAGATCGACCTGAAAGACCAGCGAGCAGAGATGATCCTCCTGGTCCAGCAGGTATTGCAGCGGCGTGTTGGAGACGATGCCGCCATCCCAGTAATACTCGCCGTTGATCTTGATGGCCGGCAGCGCCGGCGGCAAAGCACCGCTGGCCATGATGTGCTCTGGCCCCAGATCCTCATGCATCGTGTCGAAATAGACGAAATTGCCGCTCTGCACATTGACGGCGCCGACGCTGAG
>CAZQLF010000211.1:3794-5935 GCA_964594035.1 uncultured Rhodospirillaceae bacterium
TCGTGTCGAAATAGACGAAATTGCCGCTCTGCACATTGACGGCGCCGACGCTGAGCCGCTTCGACTGGTCGTTCAGCAGCTTGAAGTCCACCAGCTCCAGCAGCGTCTGGCGCAGCATTTCGGATTCGTAGTAGCTCGTCGCGGCTTCCGCACCCGTCGGCGAAAGCCATGGACCGGGGTAGCGCGGCTGGAAGAAGCCCGGCTGGCCCATGGTCACGGTAAAGAAGGCGCTGGTCTGGTTGCGCAGGATACGGAAGAAATCGCCATCGGGCGTGTAAGCCCAGATCTTGCGGCCCGACACCGTGTCCCAGAACTGGCGGAGCCGCGTCAACCGGTCTTCCGGCTCGTTGCCGGCGATGATCGCGGCATTGATCGCGCCGATCGAAACACCCGACAGCCAGTTCGGCTCGCAGCCCGCTTCGCTGAGCGCGTGATAGACACCGGCCTGGTAGGCGCCGAGCGCGCCACCGCCCTGGAAGACGAGCGCAATGCGGTCATAGCTGGCGAACAGCGGCGCCAGAGGTTCGCGCCGGGGCGAGGTTTGCGGCTGCGGCGGCCGGCGGGTGGCGGGCGCAACATCGGCGCCGCTTTCGGCCGCGCGGGCCTGCGAGGCAACGCCGGTTATGTGCCGCTCGTTTTTCTCGATCTCTGCCGTCAGTGCCGCTTCAGCGTCACCATTCTTCAGTGGCGTTTCCGGCGCGCCGTGATCGTCGTGCTGCCGGTCGGCCTCACTGCCGTCATTCCGGGGATTGTCATCCGGGCTCATCAGCGTTTCTCCGCGAGATAATCATGCACGACGCTGCCTAGGCCGAGCGTCAGATCGGCCACCAGATGGACACCCGACAGCACTTCCAGCACCGGAAGGCCGGCGACATTGGCAAGCGCATGGGGATAGAGTCCAAGGGCGCAAGGTCCGGTCCAGGCGCCCTTGAGCTGCACATCTTCGAGGTAATAGCGCACCAGCTCGCAGATGCGTGGCGTGCCGTCCACATGCGGGACGATCTTCAGCAGGAAATTCGGCTCCGAGAGCGAGCCGTTCACCTTGTCGCGATCGAGAGCGCGATGCTTGTAACCGATGCTGCCGATGGCGCAGGTGACGCTTTCATATTGCAGGCGGCCGACGATCACATCTTTCTCGATGGTGATCTTGGGATTGGCGAGTTTCTTCGGAAAGCCCCAGATCTCGCGCCCGCCGGCGATGGGAGCGTCGTCGTCCAGATACATGGCGTGGACATAGCCGCCGCGCTGGCCCTCGAAGGAAACAGGAATCACCTGGCCGGATTCGGTATAGCTGCCGAAGCCGGTTGAATCCGGCATGCGGATGAATTCGAATTTGACCAGCGGCTCGACGACCTCGAGCGGCTCGGGCACCACGGCGCGCAGCGCGTCGATGTCGGTGCGATAGGTGAAGATCAGGTATTCGCGGTCGAGAAAGCGATAAGGCCCCGGCGGATAGGACGGGTTGGTCAGCGGCATGGCGAAGGCACGGCTTGCGACGTCGTCGATCTTCATGACGGTGTGGTCTCCGGTTGCTCGCGGACTTGTGGTATGGAAGGCGAAAGGTGCGGCCACTCTGTGACGGGCGTGCGTCAGGCTCTTGAACTTTGCCGGGTCGTGAGCCGCGGCGGTTGTGCGATATCGGGGGCAATGTCAGACGCCCAGGTGGGAGTCATTTACCTGTCACGGCGAGCCGTTACGGTGCGGGCGCGCGGCCGGCATCCGGCCCTGTCAGGATGAGGGGACAATCATGAGCAGCACCGCCACTACGACATCGCGGCACATCCACGTGCCTCACTGGACCCAGAAGTACGGCCTCGCCGTCTTCGGCGTCATCATGCTGGTGGGCGTCGTCTATGCCGTGACCGCCTTGACCGAGGACCTGGTGCAGATGCCGACAGGCACCAACTTTCTCGTCTTCATCCTGCTGGGCGTTGCCCTGTTGATTGCGCTGGGCTTCGAGTTCGTTAACGGCTTTCACGACACGGCCAATGCGGTGGCCACCGTCATCTATACCCATTCGCTGCCGGCCTATATCGCCGTCGTCTGGTCGGGCCTGTTCAATTTCCTGGGCGTAGTTCTTTCAACGGGCGCGGTGGCCTTCGGCATCATCTCGCTGCTGCCGGTGGAACTGATCCTGCAGG
>CAZQLF010000212.1:0-5930 GCA_964594035.1 uncultured Rhodospirillaceae bacterium
AAAAGCTGACCCGTCTGCAGGCCGCGGGAGAACCAGCGCTTGCGCTGGGCCGAGGTGCCATGGGTGAAGGAATCGGGCACGGCATAGCCCTGGCCGCGCTTTTGCAGCGTATCGTCGCCGATGGCCGAGGCCGTCTGCAGGGCGGCATCGACATCGCCATCCTCGAGGAATTTCCATTTGGCCTGGGAGCGGTTGGCCCAGAGCCCGGCGAAGCAATCGGCCTGCAACTCGATGCGCACCTGAATCTGGTTGGCCTGGGTTTCGCTCGCGCCCTGCTGCAGCTGCGAGGCCTTGGGCAGGATGCCGAGAACGTCCTGCACATGATGGCCCACCTCATGGGCGATCACATAAGCCTGTGAGAACTCGCAGGTCTTGCTGCCGGCGGGGCACCCGCCCAGCTGGTTCTGCATCTCGTCGAAGAATTCGGTGTCGAGATAGATGCGCTCGTCATTGGGGCAATAGAACGGCCCCATCGCCGACTCCGCGCGGCCGCAGGCGGAATGGGTGGACCCGGAAAAAAGCACCAGTTTCGGCGCGGTATAGGTGACGTTGCGCTCGCCCAGGATCTCGGTCCAGCGGTCCTCGGTATCGCCCAGCACGGCGGCCACGAAATCCTCGCCGGGATAATTGGCGAGGCTGGTGGAGGATTGGCCGGAGGGAGCGCCCTGATTATCAGGCACATAGGTCTGCGTGCCGCCGTTCGTCAGTTCGTCCAGGACCACCCTTGGATCGAGTCCCAAGGCCCAGGAACCAAGCAGGATGATGACGATGGCGCCGATGCCAAGCCGCCCGCCGCCAAAGCGAAAGCCCCCGGAAGGCCCGCCATAGCCGCCGCCGCTTTGGCCTTGCTCCACATTGCTGCTGCGGCGGAAATCACCCCAACGCATGGTAGCCTCCTATATCGGCCCAAGTGCCGCCGGTCCGCTGTGGCAGCCCCGGGCGCGCGCCTCCAAACGCGATTTCAGTTTCACCTTTCCTAGTCTATAGCAATCCCCGACACGGAGCGGGGCATCAGGCGCCCCCGCTTCTTCAATGCGGCTGCAAATTCCGAAGGCGGAATTCGGCATGGGTAAACGTGTCTTCAAAGACCGATCACGAGAACGATGCCATCGAGAAGGTGTACGACAACAAGATCCCGCACACCTACGGCCGCGCCCAAGCATATCGCGGCGGAGTAGCACGGCCCCGGCTCAAACTCTGAAGTCCAGGCCTTCCGATTCCTGGGCATCGGTCTTGAGGCGGCCGGAACGAATCGCCTTCCGAAACACCAGGAAATCGCGTTCGACCTGGTCCGCATATGCCCGGGCATAGAGGACAAGGACATCGTCGAGCCGTTGGCTCTTGCCGACATATCCCGCAATCATCGCCGCACCCCCCGCCTTGGCATGCGCTCGCGCAAGCGCCCAGCCGCAGATCGTGGCGTAGCCGACGAACATCTTGCGGCTGAAGGTCTCCAGCTCGGCGGACACTTTCATGTCGCGTAGCTGGCGCACGTAGTAATCCTCCCCGCCGGGAACGCGGAAGGAGCCAAGAAAGATGTCGGTGGCCGATTGCATCAGGCGCTGGCCCACGACCACGCGCACGCCCTGGTTTTCGAACTCGCTCTTCCCCTTCGTTGCATCTAGAACGGAGCGGCGCGCTTCCTTCACCTGAAGGAAAAGAGGATCGTCATCGTCCGCGAGAAAGAGGACGACCTGACAGCGGGTTCCCACGCTGCCGATACCCACGACCTTCACCGCGTTATCCTGATACGAATAGCGGTCGAACAGAGCCTGATGTTCGAACCGCAGCGACTTCCGGTACAGCTGAATGAGAAGCTGGACCCGCTCGTTCCAGCCTTTCTCCTGCTGCTGCTGGGTATGATAGATCAGGGGCGGGTTGTCGAGGATCCTGCGCTTGCCGTCGACGAGCCCCGTCAGCTTGGGAAACACCGATTCCGATGTGCGGCCGCGGGCGGTCTTTGCTGCTTTCTTCAAGCCCGTGAGCGTCGCCTGGTCGCCCTTAAAGTGGTCCAGGAGATCCCCGAGGCGGATCTGCGTGTACCACATCGCCAGCATCTTCCTGTCCGCGTATTCGGACATTCTCTCGCGGTACGAGGCGACGGCGGCGCGCACGGCGATGTCGCCGGAGCCCTGACCAAAATCAAGATAACGGGCAGCGACTTCGAGGCTGGCCACCAGTCGCTTGAGGTCCCACTCCCACGGACCCGGATAGGTCTCGTCAAAATCATTGATGTCGAAAACCAGATTGCGCTCCGGCGTTGCGAAGCCGCCGAAATTCATCAGGTGGCAATCGCCGCAAAGATGAACGTCGATGCCGGAGGCGGGCGACGTGCGAAGGTCGCGTGCCTGGACGATCGCGCTGCCGCGGAAGAAGGCGAAGGGCGATTGCGACATTCGTCCGTAGCGGACCGCGATGAGGCCCGGGATGCGATCGGCATTGGAAAGTTCGAGCAGGTCGATGGGATCGTGCTTCCTGCTTGCGGGTTTCCATTCCGCGTGGGTGCCGCGCGAGCAAGTCTCTCTCAGGAGCCGTCCCTGACGGCGCAGCTCAGCGCGCCCGGATACCGGACGTTCGTCCGTGACTGGTGTGCTGGCATCCATCGGCCTTCTCCAATTCGCGAATGCAGATCGTCACGGTCCCCGCATCATCATATTCTGGAGGCCTCTGGCCAGCACGCCCCAACGCCGGGCGCTGCCAGAGCGGATTTAATGATTTATTCCAAGGCCTTACGGCTGCAGAGCGGAAGCCGGATGGCCCACCTCGAAAACCGGCCAGAGCGCGTGCGGCGCTGGCCACCTTTCGTTATCGGGGTATTGTAGGGCCACGTTCAATTCGCTTTTGGCAAGGGGATGCCAACGGTGCCACGCCTGATCGCCGTCCATCTATTGGCGGCTGCCTTGTTCTTTGCCGTCGCTCCGGTCCGGGCCGCCTCGCCACCGGCCAATGCTCCGGCGTCCACGGACCAGGAGTTGCCGGCGAAGGTTCAAAACTTGCTCGAGCTGCTCAAGGATCCGGCGGTCCAGGATTGGCTCAAGACCATGCCGCAGGCCCAGGCGAAGCCGGCCGCATCTGACGCGTCTGCTGACGGCGCAACGCCGATGTCGTTCTTCGCGGATCGTGAACGCATGGTCCGCGAGCATTTCCGCGACCTCGGCCAGACTGTTCCGGACCTGCCTGCCCAGTTCGGCCGGGCCTTCAGCCGGTTCGGCGACGAGGTCGCCCAATACGGTGCGGTCTCGGTCCTTCTGATGTTGCTCGCCTTCATCGCCTTCGGTGTGATCGCCGAACGGTTGCTGGTCTGGGCCAGCAGAGGTCTTCATCACTGGGCGCATGCGCACGCGCATCCCGGCCAGCATGCTCATCTGCCGGGCCTGCTGGCGACATTCCTGCTCGGCCTTTTGCGCATCGCCGCCTTTGCGGTCGGCTGCCTCGTCGCGACGACCGCCTTCGATTGGCCGCCGTTGACCCGGGCGATCGCGCTGGCCTATCTGGTGGCGACCGTGGTCCTGCGCACGGCGGCCGTGCTCGGGCGCGTTCTGCTGGGGATCGGCAACGATGGCAGGATGGAACAGTCCGACCATCGGCTGATCCCGATGGATGGGGCCTCGGCCTTGTTCTGGTACCGCCGCTCACTTCTTCTGGTGGGTTGGTTCATGTACGGCTGGGTCAGCGTTGAGCTGCTCGCCACGATGGGGTTCACCCTGTCGGCCAAGCAGATCGTGGCCTATCTGCTTGGCATCGGCCTGCTCGTCATCGGCCTCGACATGGTGTGGCGGCGGCCAACCCTCACGCGCCCGATCGATGGCCAGATGCCCCGGCGCCTCGGGTCGTTCCTGGTGACCGGCTATTTCATCCTTCTCTGGGTGCTGTGGGTGGCGCATGCCGTGCCGGCCCTGTGGATCGCCATCATCGTCGTTGGCCTGCCGGCGGCGATCCGGCTGACCGACCGGTCCGTCGAGCATGTTGTTCAGGGCAAAGCGGCTGGCGAGAATGGATCCCGCCGCCATGGCATTGCGGCCGTCATCGTAGCCCGCGGCATACGCGCCATCCTGATCGTCGGCAGCGTGCTGCTTCTGGCCCGGGCCTGGCACGTCGATCTGGTCAACCTGACGTCGTCGTCGGACACGGTTGCAACGCGCCTCGAGCGGGGTGCGCTAAGTGCAGCCATCATCATCCTGGTCGCCGATTTTCTGTGGAAACTCATTCGCGTCATCCTCGCGCGCGCCATGCTGGGTTCGGGCGACGACCAGTTGCTGAGCGAGGAGGAGATGGGCCGGCGCCAGCGCCTGCGCACATTGCTGCCGATCCTCAGCCACCTGATGCTCGGCGTTCTCTGCACGATGGTCGTGCTGATGATCCTCTCGGCCATGGGCGTGGAGATCATGCCGCTGCTTGCCGGCGCCGGCGTGGTGGGTGTTGCGCTCGGCTTCGGCGCCCAGACCCTGGTGCGTGACATCATCAGCGGCATCTTCTACCTCGCCGACGATGCCTTCCGCGTCGGTGAGTACATCCAGAGCGGCAGCTACAAGGGCACGGTCGAATCCTTCAGCCTGCGCTCGGTCAAGCTGCGCCATCATCGCGGACCACTCTTCACGGTGCCGTTCGGCGTGCTTGGTGCCGTGCAGAATATGAGCCGCGACTGGGTCATCGACAAACTGACCGTCGGCGTCACTTACGAGAGCGATCTCACGAAGGTGAAGAAGATCATCAAGGAGATCGGCAAGGAACTGGTGGCGGACCCGGAACTGAAGCCGCACATTATCGAAACATTGAAGATGCAGGGTATCCAGGATTTCGGCGATTACGGCATCCAGGTGATCATGAAGCTCAAGGCCAAGCCGGGCGAGCAATTTGCCGTTCGCCGCCGCGCCTTCGCTCTCATCAAGCAGTCATTCGATGCCAATGGCATCGCGTTTGCCTCACCCACCGTGAACGTCGCCGGCGGCGACCCGGCGACGGCGGCGGCAGCGCTGGTGCAGCGCAATCTCAAAGCCGCCGAAGAGGCGCAGAGCTGACATTCATCCGCTGTTGTGCTTCTGGCGCATGGCTCAACATTGACGACCCGTAGGCGCCTGTTCAAGCAGCCCGCAACTGTATTTCGTGCGGAGGTGCGGCAGACGCAGCCGCATTTGGCGACCTCACCACAGGCGCAGGCCGCAAAAAGGGCCCGGCCGTTTCCGATCGAGCCCTTGTTTCATTTGGTGGAGCCAAGCGGGATCGAACCGCTGACCTCTACAATGCCATTGTAGAGATTATCGATAGGCCATGGTTCCCCGCCCAGCGCGAGGGTGTTAATGCTCTGTCGTTGGCAGCCCTGCGCCTGCTGCTGCTTTCGGGATGCCGCAAGAACGAGGTGCTTTCTCTCCAGTGGGTGCATTTTGACTTCGACTCGGCGGCCCTCAGGCTTCCCGACTCGAGGACCGGGGCAAAGGTAGTGCCTCTTGGCACCCCGGCGTTGGAGGTGCTCGCAGACCTCCCGCGGCAAGCTGGATCGCCCTAAGTGTTCCCGGCGGCAAGAGGCAATGGGCACACGTACAGCTACCGGCAGTTTGGCGCAAGGTTGCAAGTGCGGCTGGCCTCAAGGGTGTCCGCATTCACGACCTTCGGCATGGGTTCGCAAGCATCGCTGTGGCGGACGGTTCGTCGCTCTACATCGTTGGGAAAATCCTGGGCCATACTCAGGCTGCGACTACCGAGCGATACAGCCACCTTGATCTAGATCCTGCCGGGCTCTAGCGGAGCGCACGTCTCGCAAGATCGCGGCAGCGCTCAGACCCGTGGACGGCGAGGTCGTGCCGCTTTGCCGGAAAGCCTAACTGCGGGTAGGCACCCTACGCAGCTTTTTCGAAAGTTCGTCGGAGCTACTTCCTCGGCGGGTAACTGTGTGATGCGGAGTGCCGCTGGGTGGGGTCAACGTTGCGCGCAGT
>CAZQLF010000213.1:0-1325 GCA_964594035.1 uncultured Rhodospirillaceae bacterium
GGGATGGTGCTGCGCCTGTTCCTCGACGGCGCGAACATCACGCTGGTGTTCCTGACGGCGATCCTGGTCAGCGCCATCGCTTATGGGCTGTGGCCCGCCCTGTTCGGCTGCTTCGTCGCCGTGCTCACCTACAACGTCTTCTTTCTGCAGCCCGTCTATACCGTCACCATTGCCGATCCGGAAAACGTGGTGGCGATGTTCTTCTTCGTCGTCGTCGCCATCATCGTCAGCAACCTGACCTCGCGCGTTCGCAGCCAGGCAATTTCGGCGCGCCAGCGCGCGCAGACGATGGAGGAGCTCTATCTCTTCGCCCGCAAGCTGGGCGCGGCCGCCTCGCTCGACGATCTGCTCTATGCGAGCGCGGACCACATCGCGCTGATGCTGAAGCTGCGCGTGCTGCTGTTGCTGCCGGAGGGCGCCGGCCTTTCGGTGCACGGCGCCAGTCCATCGGACGGCGGCATCGGCACGGCCGAGATGGCGGCGGCGATTTCCTGCTGGCGCGAGGATCGGCCGTTCGGCCGTGGAACCGATCATGAGTCGAAGCTCTCCTGGCTGTTCCTGCCGATGCGCACCAGCCGCGGCGTGGTGGGTGTGGTAGGCCTTTCCAGCGGGCGGGCGGATGCCTTCCTGGCCGATGACGAGCGCCGTCTGCTGGATGCGCTGCTGGACCAGACGGCGCTGGCCATTGAGCGTATCACCCTGGCCCACGACGTCGACCGTGTGCGGCTGACGGCGGAGACCGACCGGCTGCGCTCGGCCATGCTGACGTCGATCTCCCACGATCTGCGCACGCCGCTTGCCTCCATCCTGGGTGCCGCCACCAGCCTGAAGATGCAGCCCCGCGATCTCGACGAAGGGGACAAGCGCGAAATGATCGGCACGATCCAGGAGGAAGCCGAACGCCTCAACCGCTTCATCGGCAATCTGCTGGACATGACGCGGATCGAATCGGGCGCGATTGCACCCGGCACCAGCATGGTCGACCTTTCGGAAATCGTCGGCAGCGCCCTGCAGCGCGCGGGCAAGATCCTGGCGAGCCATCGCGTGGAAATGCGCCTGCCCGCCGACCTTCCCATGCTGACGCTCGATGCGGTGCTGTTCGAGCAGGTGCTGTTCAACCTGCTCGACAACGCCGCCAAGTATTCGCCGCAGGGCTCGGTCATTCTGCTGCGCGCCGAAGCCGATCCGCAGAATGTGTGGCTTGAGAATCTCGACGAAGGTGAAAGTATTCCGACCGCCGCTCTCGAGCCAATCTTCGCCAAGTTCTACCGCGTGCACGCTAACTACACAACGCGCACCGGTACGGGCCCTGCCCTCGCCATTTT
>CAZQLF010000213.1:1335-5926 GCA_964594035.1 uncultured Rhodospirillaceae bacterium
CCCGCTGACGCACCGCCCCCAGAGTAGGCCGGGCGGGGCTGACTCCGCGGTGTGTGGGCCGAACCAGAGTCGCAGATGGCGCGGGTTGAGATCCTGACTGAAGGTGAGTGTTTCCCGCCCGCCGATATCGAGCGCATCTTTGACAAGTTCTACCGCGTGCACGCGACCGACCGCAGGCGCGCCGGCACCGGCCTTGGCCTTGCCATTTGCCGCAGCTTCGTCGAGGCGATGGCGGGCCATATCGTCGCCGGCAACCGGACCGATCGGGCCGGCGCCGTCTTCACCATCACGTTTCCCGTACCTGCGCAGCCAGCAGCACTCCAGGGGGATGCCGCATGATGTCGGGTGCGGCCCCCTTACGCGTGCTGATCGTCGATGACGAACCGGCGATCCGCCGGTTTTTGCGCACCAGCCTTGGCGCGCAAGGCTATCAGGTCATCGAGGCGGAGGATGGCGGCCCCGCGCTGGAGACACTGCGGCGCGCACCCATGGATATCCTGATCCTCGATCTCGGCCTGCCCGACATCGACGGCTTCGAGGTGATCCGCCAGCTGCGCGCGCTGGGCTCGAGCATTCCGATCATCGTGCTCTCCAGCCGGACCGATGAGCGCGGCAAGGTGGCCGCGCTCGATCTCGGTGCCGACGACTATCTGACGAAGCCCTTCGGCGTCGACGAGTTGCAAGCCCGCTTGCGCGCGGCATTGCGCCACCGGCTGCAGCAGCAGGGCGAGCGGGCGATCTTCCGCAGCGGCGATCTCAGCATCGATCTGGTGCGCCGCATCGTCATGGTCCGCGGCGAGGAGGTGCGCCTCTCGCCCCGGGAATACGACATCCTGCGGCTGCTTGTCGCCCATGCCGGCAAGGTGCTGACGCACAAATTCATCCTGCGCGAGGTGTGGGGCGGCGAGACCGACGTGCAATATTTGCGCGTCTATATCCGTGCCCTGCGGCAGAAGCTGGAAGCCGATCCGGAACGCCCGCAGCAGATCCTGACAGAAACCGGCGTGGGCTATCGGCTGCGCGCACCTGACTGGGACATGGCGCCGCTGGCCGGCGAAAAGAGCGCTTAACCGGCGGGCGTGCCTGCTGGCTGGCTCAGGGCGATCGCCCGCAGCCCAGCGCCCCCGAAAGCGATCTCGCGGGCCGGCACCTGGATGATCTCGCGCCCGGTAAACAGCTTACCGTAGATCTCGAAGGCCTTGTTATCCATCGGATCCTCGAAAGCGGGAACGATGGCCGCACCATTGGCGAGATAGAGGCTGGTATAGGAAAGCGGCAGCCTTCGTCCGCCCTCGAGATGGCGCGAGCGCGGCTGTTCGATCTCCACCACCTCCAGGGTGCGCCCCTTGGCATCGACCGCCGCCTTCAGCCGCGCGATGTTGTCCTGGAACGCCGCATAATTCACGTCGGTCGTGTCGGATGTGGTGAGCGCCAGCACAGTGCCCGGCTTTACAAAGCAGACGACGTTATCGATCAACCCGCCGGCCGGATCGCCGGCAATGGCCCCCGCAATCCAGACGATCTTCCTGGCGCCCAGATATTCGCCCAGGATCAGTTCTGCGCCGGCGCGATCGAGATTAGGATTGCGGTTGGCATTGAGCAGGACCGGCTCGGAAGCGATCATCGTGCCTTCGCCGTCCGTATCGACAGCACCCCCCTCCAGCACCAGGGGTGCGGCGAAGCGCTTCAGCTTCAGATGTTCCAGCAGACCTTCGGCAACGGCGCCGTCGCGCTCGTGATCGGGATAGCGGTTGCCCCAGGCGTTCCAGCGCCAGGCAACGCCGGCAACTGCACCCTTGCCGTCGGTGACGAAGCGCGGACCGTTGTCGTTCAGGAAGGAATCGTCATGGGACAGCGACAATGTGGCGACCGACATGCCGGTGACGAGCGAGACCTCCGCCACGTTCTTGGGCTTGGTGATGAAGGTGACAGGCTCGAAACGGGCAATGGCGTTGGCGGCCTCGGAATAGGTCTCGCGGATCGCATCGAGATGTTCGCCCCAGGTCTCAGAGCGCGTCGGCCAGGCAAGCCAGCACCGGCTATGTGCCGCCCAGGCCGCGGGCATGCTG
This sequence comes from uncultured Rhodospirillaceae bacterium, assembly GCA_964594035.1. Classification (GTDB taxonomy): domain Bacteria; phylum Pseudomonadota; class Alphaproteobacteria; order Dongiales; family Dongiaceae; genus DASXQK01. Next base: position 3,405 of record CAZQLF010000213.1, read on the forward strand.
AATCCTTCATCGGCAGGCCGAGACAAATCGAGTTCCTTCAGCGGTTTCGGGATATCTGACTCTAGAAGCAGCCGCGGGATTTGGCAACGCGCCAGAATCCCGCAGCCACGCTCACTTCCTTGGCGGTGGCAGGTCGAGGCGGATGTGCAGTTCCTTCAGGCGTTCCGGCGGAACGCTCGAGGGCGCCTGCATCATCAGGTCGAGCGCCTGCTGGTTCAACGGGAAGGCGACGACCTCGCGGATGTTCTTCTCATCGGCCAGCAGCATGACGATACGGTCGATGCCAGGCGCCGAGCCGCCATGGGGCGGAGCGCCGAATTTCAGCGCATTCAACATGCCGCCGAACCGGCTTTCCACCTCGCCTTGCGGATATCCGGCGATGGCAAACGCCTTGTACATGATCTCCGGCAGGTGATTGCGGATCGCCCCGCTCGAGAGCTCCACGCCGTTGCAGACGATGTCGTATTGATAGGCCTTGATGGTCAGCGGGTCCTTCGTCTCCAGCGCTTCCAGCCCGCCCTGCGGCATGGAGAAGGGGTTGTGGCTGAAGCCGATGGTGCCTGTTACCTCGTCGCGCTCGAACATCGGGAAGTCGACGATCCAGCAGAAGCGGAATTCGCCGGCATCGATGAGGCCGAGTTCCTGGCCCAGCTTCGTACGCACGGCACCGGCGAATTTTTCCGCAACCGCCGGCTTGTCGCTGACAAAGAAAACACTGTCTCCGTCGCCAAGCCCGGTCGCCTTGCGCAACGCTGCCAAGCGCTCGCCATCCAGGTTCTTAGCAATCGGACCCTTGCCGCCGCCCTCGGCGAAGATGACGTAGCCGAGGCCGGCAGCACCCTGCTCACGGGCCCACTCGTTCAGCTTGTCAAAAAAGCTGCGCGGCCGCTCCGCCGTGCCGGGTGCCGGAATGGCGCGCACGATGCCGCCGCCGGCAACCGATTTGGCAAAGATGCCGAAGCCCGAGCCACGGAAGATGTCGCTGACATCGGCAATGACCAGCGGGTTGCGCAGATCCGGCTTGTCGGAACCGTATTTGAGCATCGCCTCGTCGAAGGGAATGCGCGGGAACGGCCGGGGGCTGACGCGCCGAGCGCCCTTGAATTCCTCGAACACCCCATGCAGCACCGGCTCCAGGGCGGCAAAGACGTCCTCCTGGGTGACATAGGACATCTCGAAATCGAGCTGATAGAACTCGCCGGGCGAGCGGTCGGCGCGTGCATCCTCGTCACGAAAGCACGGCGCGATCTGGAAATAGCGGTCGAAGCCCGCAATCATCAGCAGCTGCTTGAATTGCTGGGGCGCCTGGGGCAGCGCATAGAACGTGCCGGGATGCAGCCGGCTGGGCACGAGATAATCGCGCGCGCCCTCGGGCGAACTCGACGTCAGGATCGGCGTCTGGAATTCGGTGAAGCCGATCTCCACCATGCGCCGGCGGATGCTGGCGATGACATGCGAGCGCAGCATGATGTTGTGGTGGATGCGCTCGCGGCGCAGGTCGAGGAAACGATAGGTGAGGCGGATATCCTCGCCACTATCCTCGTCGCTGTTGACCTGGAGCGGCAGCATCTCCGCCGCCGACTGCAGCTTGTATTCCTCGATGCGCAGCTCGATCTCGCCGGTGGGGAGTTTCGGGTTGATCGTTTCGGCGGTGCGTTTCACCACCTTGCCGGTGATTGTAACGACGCTCTCCAGCCGCACGGCCTCGACCTGCTTGAACAGCGGGCTCGAGGTATCCAGCACGCATTGCGTGATGCCGTAATGGTCGCGCAGATCGACGAACACGAGGTTGCCGTGGTCGCGCTTGCGATGGACCCAGCCCGAGAGTCGCGCAGTCTGGCCGGCATCGGCCAAGCGAAGCTGGCCGCAGGTATGCGTACGATAGGCGTGCATCGAAGACTTCCCACAAAGATGTAGGCCGCAAAGGCATGGGGCTGGGCAGGTCCAGGATTCCCGGGCCATAAAAGCCCGCGGCAAAAGGCATTTTTGCGCCCGGCTTGTCAACCCCGGCCAGTCGGACGAGCGCTGCCCCCGCGGTTGGAGGCCGGCCGAATCCCGTGTATAGCAGGCTCACAATGACGCTTATTGCCGAGACGGCCGCGCTGGCCGAGTTCTGCCGTCGCCAGCGCCAGGCTTCCTTTATCGCCATCGACACCGAGTTCATGCGCGACAAAACCTATTGGCCGCAGCTCTGCCTGGTGCAGATCGCCGGTCCGCAGGAAGCCGCGGCCATCGATACGCTGGCGCCGGGCATCGATCTTTCACCGCTGTTTGAACTCCTCGCCGATACGAACATCACCAAGGTCTTCCACGCCGCGCGCCAGGACGTGGAAATCTTTTTCCACCAGACGCAGAAGATTCCTGCACCCCTGGTCGATACCCAGGTCGCGGCCATGGTCTGCGGCTTCGGCGATTCGGTAAGTTATGAAACGCTGGCAGCGAAGCTCGCCAATCCAGCCATCGGCAACAGACCCCGCATCACCGACGTGGCCGAGCCCCCGCCCCCCGGAGCCCCGGTGACT
>CAZQLF010000214.1:0-5924 GCA_964594035.1 uncultured Rhodospirillaceae bacterium
GGTGTGGGCCGGGACAATGGGGCCAAACTGGAGCGGGATAATGGGGGCAAGTTTGGGGGCCGGAAATTACGGATTGTGCGGACGCGCCTACGGTCCGCGTTTCCTCTGGATGTGGCCCAATGCCCGCATCTCGGTGATGGGCGGCGAACAGGCGGCCGCTGTGCTGGCCCAGGTGAAGAAGGACAATATGAAGGAGCCTTGGCCCGCCGAGGAGGAAGAGGCCTTCAAGGCGCCGATCCGCGCCCAGTACGAAAAGCAGGGACATCCATATTATGCCAGCGCCAGGCTTTGGGATGACGGCATCATCGCGCCGGCGGACAGCCGCCGGGTGCTGGGCCTGGGCCTCTTCGCGGCCCTCAATGCGCCGATCGAGGAGACACGCTTCGGCGTGTTTCGCATGTAGTCATGAGTCACGTTCTTATCGAGAAAGATGGCGGGATCGCCACGCTCTGGCTCAATCGCCCTGATCTGCACAACGCTTTCGATGACGGTCTGATCGCCGAGGTCACACAGGCGATCGACGGGTTGGCTGCCGATGACGCTGCCCGGATCGTCATCGTGGCGGGCAAGGGCAAGAGCTTCTCAGCCGGCGCCGATCTTGCCTGGATGAAGCGCATGGCCGGTTACTCCCTCGAGCAGAACGAGGCCGACGCCAATTGCTTGGCGGAAATGCTGCACAAGCTGAACACCATGCCGAAGCCAACGATTGCCGCGGTCCAGGGTGCCGCCATGGGCGGTGGTGTCGGGCTGTGTGCCGCCTGCGATATCGGCATTGCCGCCAGCGATGCAGTCTTCGCCCTCAGCGAGGCGAAGCTCGGCCTGATCCCGGCGGTCATCAGCCCCTATGTGATCGAAGCCATCGGTGCACGGGCGGCGCGGCGCTACATGCTGACGGCGGAGCGTTTCGACGCGCCAACAGCAGAACGCCTGGGCCTGGTCAGCGCCGTGGTCGCACCTGATCAGCTGCTCACCGAGGCGCGGCGTATCGCCGATATCCTGCTGCAGAACGGTCCCCACGCCGTGCGCGAAGCCAAGGCGCTGGTGGCGCATGTCGGCGCGCGGCCGAACGATGCGGGCTTGCGCGCCGAAACGGCGCGGCGGATCGCGCGGCTGCGGGCAACCGCGGAGGGGCGCGAAGGCGTTGCCGCCTTCCTCGAAAAGCGCAAACCGAACTGGCGCGGGTGATGATCGGCAAGCTCCTCATCGCCAATCGGGGCGAAATCGCCTGCCGCATCATGCGCACGGCAAAGACGATGGGCGTGGGCACAGTCGCGGTCTATTCCGAGGCTGATGCCAATGCCATGCATGTGGCCATGGCCGACGAGGCCGTCGCCATCGGCCCGGCGCCGGCGAGGGAAAGTTATCTCAGCGGCGAGAAAATCATTGCCGCGGCCCAGGCGACCGGCGCCGAGGCCATCCATCCGGGCTACGGGTTCCTCTCCGAGAACGCCGCCTTTGCCGACAAAGTAGCCGCCGCGCGCCTGATCTTCGTCGGGCCGCCCGGTTCCGCCATCCGCGCCATGGGCTCCAAGAGCGAAGCCAAGGCGCTGATGGAGCGTGCCGGTGTGCCGGTGGTGCCCGGTTATCACGGGCGGGAGCAAACAGACGGGGCACTGTCCGATGCTGCCGACCTGATTGGCTATCCGGTCCTGCTGAAGGCTTCGTCCGGCGGCGGCGGCAAGGGCATGCGCCGCGTGGACAAGCCGGCCGAGTTTGCCGCTGCTCTTACTTCCGCCCGGCGCGAAGCGAAAGCTGCCTTCGGCGATGAGCGGATGCTGGTGGAGAAATACCTGCTGCGTCCGCGCCATGTGGAACTCCAGGTCTTCGCGGACAATCATGGCGATGTCGTGCATCTCTTCGAGCGCGATTGCTCCATTCAGCGCCGCCACCAGAAGGTGATCGAGGAGGCGCCGGCCCCGGGGCTGCCGGACGAACTGCGCCATCGCATGGGCGATGCCGCCGTCGCCGCGGCGAAGGCTGTCAACTACACCGGCGCCGGCACCATCGAGTTCATTCTCGATGAGACGGGTGAGTTCTATTTCATGGAGATGAACACCCGTCTGCAGGTCGAGCATCCCGTCACCGAGATGATCACCGGCCTCGATCTGGTGGCACTCCAGCTTCGTGTGGCCTCTGGTGAGCCGCTGCCCTTCACCCAGGAGCAGGTGAACGAGCAGGGTCACGCCTTCGAAGCGCGCATCTATGCCGAAGATCCGTCTCGCGATTTCCTGCCGGCGACGGGCCGCATCTCGCACTTCCGTTTTCCGCCCCGCAGCGAGCATGTCCGGGTCGATACCGGTGTCCGCTCCGGTGACGAGATCTCCATCCACTACGATCCCATGATCGCCAAGCTGATCGTCTGGGACCGTAACCGCGAGATGGCCCGCCAGCGCCTGGTGCAGGCGCTGGGCGATATCGAGTTGACCGGTTTCACCAACAATATCGAGTTCCTGCAGGCCATTGCCCGCGATCCTGCCTTCGCCAAGGCTGAGGTCGACACCGGGTTCATTGAGCGCCATCACGAGCGCCTGTTCAAACCGCAGGCCCCTGCGGGCGATGAAATCTATGCCGCCGCGGCGCTCTCGATTCTATCCGGCGCGGCTGCGAATCCCTCGCCATCGCCTTGGGGCGCCGCCGATGGTTGGCGCCTCAATCTGGAATCCGAGCGTGCGTTTCGCTTCAGCGAAGGCACGGTCGAACGCAACTTCACCCTGCATTATGGACGAAGCGGCCGCGCCATCGATTTCGGCAGCGCGCGTATGACAGCGTCGGTTACCGCACTCGGCGACGACCGCTACCGTTTGTTGCTTGGCAGCCATCGCTTCGATGCCAGCGTCGTGCGTCGGGGCCCGACCTTTACAGTCTTCGCCGGCGGACACACATATCGCCTGACGATGGCCGATCCGCTGGCGGCGGCGGAGACCATCGAGGCGCCGACCGGACGGTTGACGGCACCCATGCCGGGACGCATCGCCTATCTGCATGTGAAACCCGGCCAGACGGTGAAACATGGCGAGACATTGCTGGTTCTCGAAGCGATGAAGATGGAGCACAGCATCCTGGCGCCCCGCGACGGCGTGGTGGAGGCGGTCGGCTATGCGGTCGGCGAGCTGGTGGAGGAGGGCGTCGAGCTTCTTTCGCTGAAGGCTGAGGCCGCGAAATGAACTCGCTGCCGCGCAAGGTGCGCATGGTCGAGGTCGGTCCGCGCGACGGGCTTCAGAATGAGTCCGAGATCGTTCCGGCAGCGGTGAAGATCGCACTGATCGACAAGCTGTCCGATACCGGCCTGCCGGCGGTGGAGGCAACGAGTTTCGTCTCGCCGAAATGGGTGCCGCAAATGGCAGATGCAGCCGAGGTCATGGCCGGCATCAGGCGGCTGCCGGGAACAGCCTATCCGGTTCTCGTTCCCAACATGCGGGGCTTCGAAGGGGCGGAGGCTGCTAGCGCGAAAGAGATCGCCGTCTTTGCCGCCGCCTCAGAGTCCTTCTCCCGGCGCAACATCAATTGCACCATCGCCGAGAGCCTCGAGCGATTTCAGCCGGTGATGGAAGCGGCGGCGAACGCCGGCATGAAGGTGCGCGGCTATATCTCCTGCGTGCTCGGTTGTCCCTATGAGGGCCGCGTCGCGCCGGCGAAGGTGGCTGAAGTCTCCAGTGAACTGGCCGACATGGGCTGCTACGAAATTTCGCTCGGCGACACCATCGGTGTCGGCACGCCGGGCAAGGCCGCGGCCATGATCGAGGCGGTCGCGGCGAAAGTTCGGCGCGAGCGCCTCGCCGTGCATTTCCACGATACCTACGGCCAGGCGCTGGCGAATATCCTTGCCGCGCTCGAAAGCGGGGTTGCTACGGTCGACAGTTCCGTCGCGGGCCTCGGCGGTTGTCCCTATGCGCCAGGTGCCGCCGGCAATGTTGCCAGTGAAGACGTGCTCTACATGCTGAATGGTCTCGGTATCGAGACCGGCGTGGATCTTGACGCGCTGGTCGCCGCAGGGCAGTTCATCTCTCAACACTTGGGGCGCCAGCCGATGTCCAAGGTCTCGCGCGCCCGTCAAGCGGCGGCCGCGCGCCCCGCGGCGCGCTAACAAAGGTATTCGTTCGACAATGCTGCATATGCTGAAGCTTTGTGTCGGTGTCGATACACTCGCGGAAATGTCTGAGTGGCAGCGCAAGCGCGATCCGCTGTGCCACTGGACACGAAATTGGCCGAAGCGCACCAAGGAGATCACGGCCGGTGGCTCGATCTATTGGGTCATCAAGGGCCAGATCCGGGTGCGCCAGCGCATCATCGGCTTCCAGAAGCGCGAGGACGATGAGGGAGTCTGGTGCGCCATCATGCTGGGCCGGCGCCTGGTCAAGGTGCAGCCCCGCGCGCATCGCGCCTTCCAGGGTTGGCGCTACCTTGAAGCCAAGGATGCGCCGTCCGATTTGACCAAAGGCGAGGTGGCTGACGAACTGCCGGAAAAGCTGGCCTCGGAACTTCGAGCGCTCGGCCTGCTTTAGCTTGCGACAATCTCAGTGAGAATTGCGGGCTAATCCACAGGTTATGCCCAGAAAACTGTAAGAATCGGGCGTTTAACACTAGACAGGCTTGGGGCTAGCGCCTACATATGGCCGCTCGAACGGGCCGCCAGAAATGGCGGCTGGTTTTGTCGCCGAAAGGCGGCGTTCCCGCTTCGGCGGGTCTGTGCAGGATCTGCACCGCTCTTTTGATTGTCGGCGTCGCGCCGGCGGGCGCGAAGGGTCACCAAGGCCCGGTTTTGGGTCGTGGTCCCTTGTCGTCTTCGGATCGAAGGCGCGTTGTTGTTTGACATTGTGGGTTTTAGAGAAGGGATGCGAGGGCGGCGGTTTTGGGTTGGCTGGTTGGCCATTTTGAGACTGTCGTGAATCGCGTTTCCAAAGGCTCTGTTGTTTGTGTGGTGTGCGCTGAGTGGAGCGATCTGGTCAGCGGCGCCGGGCGAGCGATGGGGTTACGCGTAATTCAAGACGGGATCTCGTGATTTGGGATGTTGTCTGCCGCTGGCTCTCACGGCCGGCGGAGGATGATGTCTTGGGTCAACCTGAGAGTTTGATCCTGGCTCAGAACGAACGCTGGCGGCATGCCTAACACATGCAAGTCGAACGTGATCCGCAGCTTCGGTTGCGGTGAAAGTGGCAAACGGGTGAGTAACGCGTGGGAACCTGCCCAGAGGTAGGGAATAACCGCGGGAAACTGCGGCTAATACCCTATGTGTCCCGAGGGACAAAGATTTATCGCCTTTGGAGGGGCCCGCGTCGGATTAGGTAGTTGGTGGGGTAACGGCCTACCAAGCCATCGATCCGTAGCTGGTCTGAGAGGATGATCAGCCACACTGGGACTGAGATACGGCCCAGACTCCTACGGGAGGCAGCAGTGGGGAATATTGGACAATGGGGGCAACCCTGATCCAGCAATGCCGCGTGAGTGATGAAGGCCTTCGGGTTGTAAAGCTCTTTCGGCGGGGAAGATGATGACGGTACCCGCAGAAGAAGCCCCGGCTAACTTCGTGCCAGCAGCCGCGGTAATACGAAGGGGGCTAGCGTTGTTCGGAATTACTGGGCGTAAAGGGCGCGTAGGCTGTGCTGTAAGTCAGGCGTGAAAGGCCCGGGCTCAACCTGGGAACTGCGCATGATACTGCGGCGCTTGAAGACGGGAGAGGATGGCGGAATTCCCAGTGTAGAGGTGAAATTCGTAGATATTGGGAAGAACACCGGTGGCGAAGGCGGCCATCTGGCCCGTAATTGACGCTGAGGCGCGAAAGCGTGGGGAGCAAACAGGATTAGATACCCTGGTAGTCCACGCCGTAAACGATGAGTGCTAGACGTCGGGGGGCTTGCCCTTCGGTGTCGCCGCTAACGCATTAAGCACTCCGCCTGGGGAGTACGGTCGCAAGATTAAAACTCAAA
>CAZQLF010000215.1:0-5868 GCA_964594035.1 uncultured Rhodospirillaceae bacterium
GCCGGTCCCCGGACGCCATCGCCGACCACGGTGTCCCGCGCCTGGCCCGCCTGGCCGCCGTGCGACATCCCCCAGGTCCCGCCAACGCCGCGGTAACCTGGGGCAACGACGGCGAACGGGCGGGCGCTGCGATGGCCTGGGCTTCTGCCGACACGAGCGTGACCAGATGGGCGAACAGCTCGAGCTCGAGGGCGAGTGCCTTGTCACCGGCACTGGCAATCTTCTGCTCCAACCCGCCCAGCTCCACTGTCGTGAAGCGAGCCGCATTGGCCATGGTCTGGCGATGGATGAAGCCACCATTTCCCGTGAGCTTGTCGAGATGGGTCGCCGTCGTCTCAACGTAATAACCCAGCACATTGTTGTGGCGGATCTTGAGCGAGGGAATCGACGTCTCGCTGCGATAGCGTGCCTCCAGCTCCATCACCAGGCGCCGGCTTTCGTCGCGCAGCGCCCGCAGTTCATCCAGGCTTCCCCGATAGCCGGGTGCGATGAAACCGCCATCGCGAGTGATCACCGGAAGTTCAGCGGCAAGTGCCTTCGTCAGCTCCTCGATCAGGGAGCCGCGCTCGCTCAAGGCTTGGGCCGCCGAAGCCAATCCTTCCGGCAGGCTGCGTGCTTCGCCAAGACGCCTGCGCAAGGCGGCCGCGGCGATCAGCCCGTCGCGCAAAGCCGCGAGATCGCGCGGACCCCCGCGGCCGACGAGCAATCGCGAGAGCGCGCGCTCCACATCCGGACAGCGCTTCAGGGTGCTGCGCAGATCCTCGCGTAGGCGTCCATCGCCCAGGCTCGCCTGCACCATGTCGAGACGCGCCTCGATGGCGGCAGGCTCGGTGAGCGGGCCAGCGAGCCATTCCGTCAATCGTCTTGCGCCGGCCGCCGTCACCGTGCGGTCGATCGCGGCAAGCACCGTGCCGCCGCGCTCGCCCGAGAGGCTCCGGGTCAGTTCCAGATTGCGCCTTGTGGCCGCATCGATCTCCATGACCGCGCCGGCGGCAAGGCGCTTCGGCGGATCGAGGCGCGGCAATTTGCCGAGCTGCGTCGTCTGCAGGTAATCGACCAGCACGCCGGCCGCGGCGATCTCGGCGCGTTCGAAACTGCCGAAGGCGTCCAGCGATTTGACGCCGAAGCAATTCTCCAGCCGCCGGCGTGCACCGTCACTGTCGAAGCGCGAGGATGGCAATGGCGAGAGCGCGCCGCGCCAGTCGGCGAGTGCGGTCGCAAGTTCGGCCCGCTGAAACAGCCGGTCGGGCAGCAGGATCTCGCTGGGCGACAGCCGCGCGAAGGCAGCCGCAACATCGCCGGCGGCAATGCTCTGCACCTGGAAATCACCGGTGGTGATGTCGACCCAGGCAAGCCCGAGCGAACCGCCGGCATCGGCCAGCGCTGCGAGATAGTTGTGCGCGCGGGCATCCAGCAGCCCGTCTTCGGTGATGGTGCCGGGCGTGATGATGCGAACGACGTCGCGCTTCACCACCGCCTTGGAGCCGCGCTTCTTCGCCTCGGCCGGATCCTCGAGTTGCTCGCAGACCGCGACCTTGAAGCCCTGGCGGATCAGCTTGGCGAGATAACCTTCGGCCGCATGCACCGGCACGCCGCACATGGGAATGTCGCCGCCCTCATGCTTGCCGCGCTTGGTGAGCGCGATCGAAAGCGCCGCCGCCGCCGTCACCGCATCGTCGAAGAACAGCTCGTAGAAATCGCCCATGCGATAGAACAACAGGTGATCAGGATGGGCGCGCTTGACGGCGCGGTATTGCGCCATCAGGGGCGAGGGATCGCCGATCGATTGCAGTACGTCCGACATGGCGGCGGAGATTAACCGGATTCGTTGAGGGCGGCCAAATCGCTGGTGCGGCATAGCTTATTGCGTTTGTTGCAGCGCAACCCGCGCCCTTTGGCCCTATTCCTTTCACCGGCAATTCATGCAAGCCTTGATCGCAAGAGCAAGAAGGATCAGGGGGGTTTCGATGGCGAACCCGCGCGCCACCATTACGGATCAAGAGGCGCTGCTGTTTCATGCCCAGGGCCGGCCGGGCAAGATCGAGATCCGGCCGACCAAGCCGCTGACGACCCAGCGCGATCTGTCGCTGGCCTATTCCCCCGGTGTTGCCGTTCCGTGCCTGCGCATCGCCGCCGATCCCGGCCTTGCCTACGACTATACCGCCAAGGGCAACCTGGTTGCCGTCATCTCCAACGGCACCGCAGTGCTGGGCCTGGGCGACCTCGGTGCCATCGCCTCCAAGCCGGTGATGGAGGGCAAGGCTGTCCTTTTCAAGCGTTTCGCCGATATCGATTCCATCGATCTCGAGATCGGCACCCGCGAGGTCGACGAAGTCATCAACTGCGTGCGCTTCCTCGGTCCCAGCTTCGGCGGCATCAATCTCGAAGACATCAAGGCGCCGGAATGCTTCATCATCGAGCAGCGCCTGCGCGAACTGCTGGACATCCCGGTCTTCCATGACGATCAGCACGGCACGGCGATCATCACTGCCGCCGGTATGATCAATGCGCTCGATCTGACGGGCCGCACCCTCAAAGACACAAAAATCGTGGTGAACGGTGCCGGTGCCGCGGCAATCGCCTGCGTCGAGCTGATCAAATCCATGGGCCTGCCCCATGAGAATTGCATCCTGGTGGATACCAAGGGCGTCATCTATCAGGGGCGCACCGAAGGCATGAACCAGTGGAAGTCGGCGCACGCCACGAAGACGAAGGCGCGCGGGCTGGACGAGGCCATGCGCGGCGCCGACATCTTCATTGGCTTGTCGGTCAAGGGTGCCGTCACCACCGCGATGGTCAAATCCATGGCGGAGAAGCCGATCATCTTCGCCATGGCCAATCCCGATCCGGAGATCACGCCGGAAGAAGTCCATGCCATCCGCAAGGATGCCATCGTCGCCACGGGGCGCTCGGACTATCCCAACCAGGTGAACAACGTATTGGGTTTCCCCTACATCTTCCGCGGCGCCCTGGATGTGCGCGCCTCCACCATCAACGAGCAGATGAAGATTGCCGCAGCCCAGGCGCTGGCCGAACTCGCCCGCCGGGACGTGCCCGATGAGGTGGACGCAGCCTATGCCGGGCAGCGCCTGCGCTATGGGCCGGAATACATCATCCCGGTGCCGTTCGATCCGCGCCTCATCTCGACGGTGCCCGCGGCGGTGGCCAAGGCTGCAATGGAAAGCGGCGTGGCCCGGCGGCCGATCCTCGACATGGATGCCTATTGCGCCGAGCTGTCCGCCCGGCTCGATCCCACCGCCGCGAGCCTGAACCTGATCTTCGAGCGGGTGCGCCACAATCCGCGCCGCGTCGTCTTCGCCGAGGGCGAGGAAGAGAAGGTCATCCGCGCCGCGGTTGCCTTCTACAACGCCGGTTACGGCACGCCGATCCTGGTGGGGCGCGAGGAGCGTATCCTCGCCGCCATGGCTGCGGCCGGGCTGGGCGAGCCTGAAGGCGTTGAAATCATCAACGCCCGGCTCTCCAAGCGCAACGAGCACTATGCCGAAGCGCTGTACCGCCACTTGCAGCGCCGCGGCGCGCTTTTCCGCGACTGCCTGCGCATGGTCAACCAGGACCGCAACGTCTTTGCCGCGAGCATGGTGGCCGAGGGCGATGCCGACGCCATGGTGACCGGCGTCACCCGCAGCTTCGCCACCAATCTGGAAGAGATCCGCCGCGTGCTGGATCCCAAGCCGGATTGCGTCCTGTTCGGTTTCTCGGTGGTCATCGCCCGCGGACGGACGGTCCTGCTGGCGGATACGGCGGTGCATGAGCTGCCGAGTGCAACCGAACTGGCCGGCATGGCAATCCAGGCGGCGGCGGTAGCGCGCCAGCATGGCCATGAGCCGCGGATCGCCCTGCTCTCGTTCTCCAATTTCGGCAACCCGCCATTGGAGAGGATGGAGCGCATCCGCGAGGCCGTGGCCGAGCTCGACCGGCGCAGGGTCGATTTCGAATATGACGGCGAAATGCAGCCCAATGTGGCGCTGGATTTCGAGCTGATGCGCCAGCTCTATCCCTTCTGCCGCCTGACGGGACCGGCAAACGTGCTGCTGATGCCCGCGCTCCACAGCGCCGGCATTTCGGCCAAACTGCTGCAGCAACTGGGCGGCGGCACGGTCATCGGGCCGGTGCTGACGGGCTTGAGCCACTCGGCCCAGATCGTTCAGACCGGGGCCACGGTGTCGGAAATCGTCACCGCCGCGGCACTCGCCGCCCTCGACGCCAAGGTTTGATCGCCGCCTCCCCGCTAATGCGGGTGACGATGGTGGATATCCGGAAAATGCCGGTGGCTGTGGATCAGCGCTGCATGACGATGAACATGCATATGAGGCTCGCCCTGCGGGTCTGACGGGCCGTGCGAATGGCGATGATGTTCGTCATGGGTGTGACTGTGCTCATGCAACATCGCTTCGTGGCCATGTTCGTGCTCATGGCGTTCAACGAGGTGAAGGTAGAGTCCGAGCGCCATCAGGCCGCCTGCGAGAACAAGCTGTAGGTTCAGCGGCTCGCCCAGCAGAATGACGGCGACAACCGCGCCGAAGAACGGCGCGATCGCGTAGTAGGCGCCAGTCCGTGCCGTGCCGATCTGGCGCAGCGCGCGTACGAACATCACCAAGCTCACGCCGTAACCGAGAAATCCGATCAGGGCTGCAGCCAGCAGAAGGCCAGGCGCGGGCAGCGCGGCGCCATGCGCGATGGCCAATCCCAGATTGACGGCACCGGCAGCGAGGCCCTTGACGCAAGCGATCCGCGTCGCGTCGCCGGCCCTGATCTTGCGCGTCAGGTTGTTGTCGATGCCCCAGGCTAGACAGGCCGCGGCGATCAGGATAGCGCCCCAGCCGAAACCCGAGACCGCACTGCCGCCTCCGGACAGAATCAGGGCGCCGGCCAGGATCGCGCATGCTCCCAGCAGCAGGCGCCGATCAACGGATTCGCCTAACACGACCCAGGCAATGCACAGCGTGAAAACGCTTTCGAGATTGAGCAGGAGCGAGGCGGCCGACGCGTCGACATGGGCAAGGCCGAGCATCATCAACACAGGACCCGCAACACCGCCGAAGACGACGACAAGCGCCAGCCAGGGCAGGTCGCGCCGGCGTAGCGGCGCCTCGGACGGCGCCGCGTGAGCGGCTTTGCGCGCGAGCAGTACGAGGGCAAGGCCCGTGCCCGAGCCTAGATAGAGCAAGCCCGCGAGCAACAACGGGTCGAGCCCTTGACCCAGCAGCAGTTTGGCCAGAGGCGTGCTGGCGCCGAACAGCAGCGCCGATGCGAGCGCAAGCCCCGCTCCGGAAGAAAGACCGGTCATCCTTCCCATATGGCGTCCTACTACGTCAAACGAAGCTCAACGCCAACCCGCCCGCAGCCGCAATCGCCAAAACGATCACCATGCTCCAGTGCCGGTAGAGCAGCAGGGCAGCACTGATCGCGGCCAGAACAACGACGCGCCAATCGAGGCTCGATGGATCGGGCGTCCAGAGGATCAGCGGGCCGGCATGCAGCGCATCGACGCGTGCGAAGAACACATGCAGCGCGAACCATACGGCGAGATTGAGGATCACCCCGACGACGGCAGCGGTGATGGCATCAAGCGAACCCTTGAGACGCGCCTGCCTGGTGATCCATTCGATGGAGGGCGCGCCGGTGAACGTGCGCCCCTCGGCGGTCCCGACCGGGATCAGGCGGCGCTCGGGCGGGTTCCAGGCGGGGAGCGCCAGCGGCGAAGGGAAGGCCATGGCGCCCGTGATATCCGTGGTCGTGGTGCCGGCGCCGACCAGCGGCGACTTCGGCTGTGGCCGCAGGTCGTCCATGCTGGGATTGACGAGGCCCGGATCGGTGCCCATCAGGGTCATCGTCCAGGCCGCGGGG
>CAZQLF010000216.1:0-5840 GCA_964594035.1 uncultured Rhodospirillaceae bacterium
CGTATGGCTCAACTGATTGTCCCGAAGGGCAAATAGAGACTATGTCGTAAAGAGAATCGGATGCGGGGCATCGCCAGGGAACTGTGTCCCTCTGTCGCTAGCGTGGGTGGGACTGATGATTCGTCGTTTCTCCAACTGCGTCACGGCCTGGCCGGCGATAGCCTGCCTCACCCTTGTCCTCGCTTTTGCGTCGGCCATGGCTCAGGAGCAGCCTGTTGCGCCGGAGGCCAATCCGCCGGGCGATATTCCCGACTCTCAGGTTTTCGTCGCATACACCTCACAGCTCGGATTTTTGCTCAGCGTGCCGGAGGGTTGGGCCCGCACTGATCGTGCCGACGGTGCGCAATTTGCCGACAAGTACGACACTGTCGACATATCTGTTGCCAGCGCGCCAAACCAACCCACGGTGCAGACGGTCCGCGCCAGCGATGTGGGCGTGTTGGAGAAGACGGGCCGGGCCGTGAAGATTGTTTCCGTCAAGAGTGTCACGCTTCCTGCCGGCAAAGCCGTGCTGATCCGCTACGCGTCGAATTCGGCGCCTAATACCGTAACGGGCAAGCAAATACGGCTGGAGAACGACCGCTATCTGTTTTTCAAGGCGGGGCGCCTGGCGACGCTGGATCTGTCGGCGCCGGCCGGCGCCGACAACGTGGATCAGTGGAAGCTGATGTCGGAATCCTTCCGCTGGCGCTGAGATGCGTCTTCTCGAGGCCTTTGAACTCTATCGCTTCTATCACAACGGCGACGAGGAAACGTTTGCCCTGCGCGGTGTCAGCCTGACCGTCGACAGCGGCGAGATTGTCGCCGTCGTTGGCCCTTCCGGCAGCGGCAAATCCACCTTGCTCGCTTGCCTCGCCGGACTCGACGAACCCAGCGGTGGACGCGTCGAGATCATGGGCAGGCGGATGACCAGGCAGAGCGAAGTCGAACGCGGCCGTCTTCGCGCTACTTATATCGGCGTGTTCCCTCAGTCGGGAAATCTGTTCGGCCACCTGTCGGTGGAGGACAACATCCGCCTGCAGTCGCGGCTCTCGCCCATGCGCGTAGAGGCGTCGATGGACGCCCTCGATCTTGCGAGGCTGGGCAGGCGATTGCCCGCGGAGCTTTCGGGCGGCGAGCGGGCACGGGCCGGGCTGGCCGTGGCACTCGTCAACGGGCCAGCGCTGTTGCTGGCCGATGAACCCACGGCCGAAGTGGATAGCGCGACGGAAGCAATCATCTTCAAGTTGCTTGCCACACGCCGACGTCAGGGACTGGCAACGCTCTTGGCAAGCCACAGCCCTGCACTGATTGCCAAGGCCGATCGCCTTCTCAGACTCCATGATGGCCGGCTGATCGATGCCTGACGAACCACTCGTAGAGACGGAGTCCCTTACCCGTGCCTACCGCTTCGGCGGTCGCGAACTGACCGTCCTGGGTCCGCTGACCTGTCGGGTACGAGCCGGAGAGCACATCGCACTGGTGGGGCCATCGGGCAGCGGCAAATCCACCCTGCTCAATCTGATGGCCGATCTCGATCGGCCGAGTGCTGGCCGCATTGGCTGGCCTGGGTTGGGGCCGGCCGGCAGCCTGCGGCCGGCAAAGCTCGCTTGCGTCTTCCAGATGCCGAGCCTGATCGTGCCGCTCACCATCGTCGAAAATGTGGAACTGCCTCTGAAGCTTGCGGGTCTGTCGGGCGACACGAAGCGAATGGCGATGGCCGCGCTGAGGCGACTGGGTCTGGCCGGTCTTGCCGCCAGGCTGCCGGACGAACTCTCCGGTGGACAAGGCCAATGCGCCGCCATTGCCCGCGCGCTTGCCCTGCGCCCGCGCCTGGTGCTGGCCGACGAGCCGACGAGCCAACTCGACCGCGCAACAGCCCATCGTGTTCTCGACATCCTCATCACAGATTGCTGGGCCGCCGGCGCCGCTCTGGTCATCGCGACCCATGATCCGGCGGTCACAGCACGGATGCCAAGTGTCTGGCGACTTGACCACGGCATCCTGGATTTCGATGCCGAGGAGCGGCAATCGTGATCGCAATTTGGCTTGCCGGTCTTATCCGGCATCGTACCAGCCGCCTGTTGGGCATGGCCGCCGGGACCGCGCTTGGCGTCGGCATGCTGGCAAGCCTCGGCACCTTCCTGACTTCGAGCACGGCAAACATGTCCGCCAGGTCGGTCGCGAGTGTGCCGGTGGATTGGCAGATACAGCTTGTCCATGAAGGCGATCTGGATGCGGCGCTGAAGGCGGCGAGTGCTGCCTTTGCCTATGACACCCACCAGAGGGTCGGTTATGCGGATGTTGCCGGGTTCGAGGCCCGTTCGGGCGGCACGACGCAGACGACGGGGCCTGGCAAAGCGCTCGGCCTCGATGACTCGTACCGGCGTGATTTTCCCGGCCAGCTGCGCGGTTTGCTGGGCTCCATGGACGGCGTTCTGCTTGCACAGCAGACCGCGGCCAATCTGCATGTCGGCGTGGGTGACATCATAACCATGCGTCGAATCGCGCTTGCGCCGGTCGAATTGACGGTAGCGGGCATCGTGGACTTGCCCAATGCCGACTCCTTGTTCCAGGCGGTGGGCGTGCCGGCTGGGGTCGCACCGCAGGCGCCACCCGACAACGTCGTGCTGCTGCCGCTGGCAACCTGGCACATGCTGTTCGATCCGCAAGCAACCGAACGGCCGGAGTCGGTCAGCACACAAATCCACATGCGCCTGCGGCGATCAGATTTGCCGGCTGATCCCGAAGCCGCCGATCTGAAGGTTACTGACGCCGGGCGGAATTTCGAGGCACGGATGGCGGGCAGCGCGTTGCTCGCCAACAATCTCCAGGCTCGCCTGGAGGCTGTGCGAGAGGATTCGCTCTATGCCCGGGTCCTGTTCCTGTTCCTCGGTGCGCCGGGCGCTTTGCTCGCCTTTCTCCTGAGCGCCGCCATCGCCGGAGCGGGCGCGGCGGAGCGCCGGCACGATCTCGCCCTCTTGCGCATCCGCGGCATACCGGCGGGCCGGATATTGACCCTCGCGGTCAGTGAATGCCTGCTCGTTTCGGCCCTCGGCATCGCCACAGGCCTGTTACTTGCCTGGCTGGCTTCACGGTATGTCCTGCATGCGTCGGTCTTTGCCCCGGGCATCGTCTGGTGGATGGTGGTTGCGGGATGTCTGGGTCTCGCGGCCGCCGTCGCCTCATGGCTTCTTCCCGCCTGGATTGCCGTCCGGCGGCTGGGCGTGGTTCATGGTGCCGAGCGTGGCGCAACGTTTCCGTGGCAACGCATTCCGCTGGATGGCTTCCTTCTGCTGCTTGCCGCAATCCTGTTCTGGCGAAGCCAGGCCGGCGGTTACCAGATCGTATTGGCGCCCGAGGGCGTGCCCCAAACCGCCGTCGACTACGACGCGTTCCTGGCGCCGCTGGCGCTGTGGTTGGGGCTGGCGATTGTCGTGGCTCGCCTGTTGCATCTGCTGCTGGGTCGGGACCGACGGTTCGTCGTAGCGGGTCTTGGGTCCTTTGCCGGCCCGCTCGCGCGCTTCGCCGCGGCGGCGGTCGGCCACCAGCGCTCGCGGCTCAGCCGCGACGTCGTGCTGTTCGTTGTCGCTATTTCTTTTGCCGTCGCCACGGCGGCTTTCGATGCAACCTTCAACGCTCAATCGCTGGTCGATGCCGAGCTCAGCAACGGTGCTGACGTTACCGTTACCGGGGCGGCCAGTGATCCAAATCTGGGCACCCGGTTCGCGGCACTCCCCGGCGTGGCGGCGCTGCAGCCAATGCAACACCACTTCGCCTATGTCGGTAGCGATCTGCAGGATCTCTACGGCGTCGATGCGCGCCATATTGGCGAGGCGACCCGCCTGTCAGATGCCTTTTTCCAAAATTCGAGCGCCGGCAACACCCTGGCAAAACTCGCTTCTACGCCCGACGGCGTCCTGGTGTCGGAGGAAACGGTGAGCGACTATCAGCTCAGTCCCGGCGATCTGATCAATTTGCGGCTGCAGAACGCCGCCGATCACCAGTACCACATTGTGCCTTTTCACTTCATCGGCGTGGTGCGCGAATTTCCTACCGCGCCGCGCGATTCCTTCCTGGTGGCCAACGCATCTTATGTCGGCACGCAGACGGGCTCGCCCGCCGCCGACATCCTGCTGCTGCGTGCTGCCGGCGATCCAACGGCACTGGCCGACAATGTCCGCCAGGCCATCGCCGGCAATCCCGGCATGAAGGTCAGCGATGTCAGATCGAGCCTGCGGCTGATTGAGTCGAGCCTGACGGCGGTCGATCTTTCGGGCCTGACCCGGATCGAGCTGGCGTTTGCGATCCTTATGGCGGCCGGTGCCGCCGGGCTCATTTTCATCCTCAACATCGCTGGCCGCCGCCGCATGCTGATAATCCTTAAGGCGCTCGGCGCCTCGCCAAGGCAGGTTGCGGTATTCGTGTGGAGCGAAGCCGCCATCGTACTGATATTTGGTCTTGGGCCCGGCCTGGTTGTCGGTTTCGGCGTTGCATTGATGCTGGTCAGGCAACTGACCGGTGTTTTCGATCCGCCGCCAGAATCATTGACGGTCCCGTGGGGCTATCTCGTGATTTTGATCGTCACCGCCGCCGCTTCCGTGGCCGTGGCGGCAATCGCCGTGATTCTCGACGCCCGCCGCTTGCTGGTGGAAGGTCTCAAAACAGCCTGACGCGTTGGCGACCGGCATTGGCCGGCCGCCTCTAGGCCGCAACCACCCGCTTATGGACTTCCGTCGTCAGGTTTTCCATCCGTTCGGCCAGCGCCTTGATGGCTTCGGTCAGTTCGGTGTTCTGTCTCACCATTTCGACCAGCAGTGCCGATTGCTTTGCGGCCAGTATCTGCCGCTCTTCGCTTGCATGATGGAGGTCTTCGCGATGTTCGGCATCGGCGATGGCCAGAGCCTTGTCGCGATCGGCCTGGCGCGCTTGCGCCAGCAGGATCAGGGGTGCCGCATAGGCAGCCTGCGTGCTGAAGGCGAGGTTCAGCAGGATGAAGGGATAGGCGTCGAAGACGAACGGTCCAAATATGTTGATAAGAATCCACACGATCACGACGGCCGTCTGGCCGATCAAAAACTTCGGTGTTCCAAAGAAGCGCGCGAAAGCTTCGGCCTTCAGCCCAAAGGCGTCATTGCCGAAGGCGGAAGACAGGTGCGTGTGCGGGCGATGGAAGCGGAAGAGGTGATGTTTGACCTTATCCGCGTGATCGGACGATCTTTGCGATGGAATGATCATGGATCTCAAAACCTCCAAAGGAGCGATGTATGCCACTGTGATTCCCCCCGGAAGAATCGAAGCATGAGCCGGACAACCATGGCCTGCAAGGGCCCAGCCCGACCCGGTTCAAATCCTAACCCCCGTTCAAATCCCATCTTGGCCGAGCGGGAACCGGCATAGAATGGGGCGCCAAGTTCCAGCCTCAATGGGACAGGCAGGGAGGACCGGCGGGCCCATGAACGAAAACGCAACCAGCAAAAACGCAGCCAGCAAATACGAAGCCGGTCTCGGCAAGGACCGTGCGAATTATGAGCCGCTGTCCCCCGTTTCATTCCTGGAGCGTTCGGCGCTGGCCTATCCGAGCAAGGCTGCGATCGTCGATGGCGAACGCGTCATCAGCTATGCCGAGATGTGGCGGCGCTGCCGCCAGGCAGCCGACGCGCTGCGCCAAGCCGGCATCGGCAAGGACGACACGGTTTCCGTCCTCTCGCCCAACAGCGCGACTCTGCTGGAAATGCATTATGCAGCACCTCTGGCGGGTGGTGTCCTCAATGCCATCAACTACCGTCTTGAGGCCCGGACCATCGCCTTCATCCTGGAGCATGCCGAAAGCAAGGCATTCCTGGTCGATTCCGAATTGA